>DASTWP010000098.1:0-5443 GCA_035765835.1 Solirubrobacteraceae bacterium | reverse complement strand
CGGGGGCCGGGCTGCGAAAGCCGAAACCATTCCGGCTTTCGCAGCCGCCGGCGTGCGGGACCTCGGCGCAATCGAGCCCGAGCAGTTGCGCAACTTCTACGCCGCCGCCGACGTTCTCGTCATACCGTCGATCGCCACCCGCTCCTTCCGCGAGCCGTGGGGATTGGTGGCCAACGAGGCCATGAACCAGCGCACCCCGGTCATCGCCACAGACGCCGTCGGCGCAGCCGCGGGCGGGCTCGTGCGCCACGAGCGCAACGGGCTCGTCGTACGCGCAGGCGACGCGTCCGCGCTCGCATCCGCCCTGCACCGCCTGCACGGGGACGCCCCGCTGCGCGCCGCGCTCGGCGCGAACGCGCAGCGCGACGTCGCCGCGTTCACGTTCGACGCCTGGGCGGCAGGTTTCGAGCGCGCGCTCGCGGGCATCACGCGCCGGAGGCCGGATTGCTAGCCTCGACCACGTCCGGCAGGGGTACGACGCTTCGCCCTGCCACACCGCGTGCCATGCGCCGCCTGCTGACGTTGACAGCCCTGCTGATGCTGATCCTGCCCGCCGCCGCGGCCCATGCCGGCGGCGGCTATCAGCAGCTGCTGATCGAGGCCTGCCGCAACGGCCGGATCACGCACCACTACTCGCAGGCCACCTACCGCAAGGCGCTCGCGAGCCTGCCGACGGACGCCAACGAGTACACCGACTGCTACGACGTCCTCCGCCAGGGCCAGCTCGCGGCCGCCGGCGGCGGCGGGCATGGCGGTGGCGGCGGCGGGACCGGCGGCGGCATCGCCGGCGGGGCGGGCGGCGGACTGCCGCCCGGCCCGATCGCGGCCGCGTCGCCCGCCGAGAAGCAGGCGATCACCCGCGCGACCGCGACCGGCGCGAAGCCGCTGAGCATCGCCGGCCAGGTCGTGCGCCCCGGGCACATCCGCCTCGCCGGGCTCACCGGCAGCCACGGCCTTCCCACCTCGCTGCTCATCGCGCTGATCCTGCTCGCGCTCGGCGGCTTCGGCACCGCCGCGGCCTCCGTCCTCCAGCGTGTCCGCGCACGCCGCTCCAGCTGAGCCCGGCTTCGCCGGCCGTACGCTCGCGCTGCCGCGGGTGGCGCCGGCGGCGCTCGGCGCCGTGGCGGTCGGCGCCGTCCTCACGGCCCTTGCGCTGAAGGGCGGCGGCGGCCTCCAGCTGGGGCCGCTGACGGTCGACGAGATCGTGATCGACCTCGTCTCCGGCGCGCTCTGCGCCGCGGCGGTCCTCGTCACGGGCGGCACGCGCCGCGCCTGGGGCGTCGTGACGCTCGGCCTCTTCGGGCTGCTGCTGTTCGTGACCGGCGTGTCGATCCTGTGGTCGGTCCAGCCGTCGGACTCGTGGCTCGAGGCCAACCGCACGCTGAGCTGGCTCGCGGTGTTCGCGGCCGGCATCGCGCTCGTGCGGCTGGCGCCGCGCCGCTGGGACTCGCTGCTCGGCGGCGTCCTCATCGCGGCCCTCGTGATCGCCGGCTACGGCCTGGCGACGAAGGTCTTCCCGAGCCTCGACGCGAACGAGGTCTACGCGCGCCTGCGCGCGCCGTTCGGCTACTGGAACGCCGTCGGCCTGAGCGCCGCGCTCGCGGTGCCGTGCTGCCTCTGGCTCGGCGCCCGGCGCGACGGCCACGCGGCGCTCGGCGCGATCGCCTACCCGGCGACCGGGCTGCTGGTCCTGACCGTCCTGCTCTCCTACTCGCGCGGCGCGCTGCTGGCGCTCGCCGTCGGGTGCGCGTTCTGGTTCGCGCTCGTGCCACTGCGCCTGCGCGGCGCGGCCGTCCTGATCGCGGGCGGCGGCGGGGCGGCGCTCGTGGCGGTGTGGTGCTTCTCGCAGGACTCGCTGAGCAAGGACCAGGTGCCGCTCGACCTCCGCGCCTCGGCAGGCCACGAGCTCGGGATCCTGCTGATCGCGCTCGTGCTGCTGCTGGGGGCGGCCGGCCTCTTCATCGGCTTCGCCCGCGCGCGCCGCGCGCCCGGCCCGCGGCTGCGCCACCGGGCCGGCGTCGCACTGCTGGTCTGCGTCGCGCTCGTCCCCGTCGGCGTCGCCGCGGGCCTGACGCAGACGCAGCGCGGCCTCGGCGGCAGCATCTCGCACGGCTGGAACCAGCTGACGAACCCGCACGCGCAGGGCACGCTGACGAACGACCCCAGCCGCCTCACGGCGGTCGGCAGCGTGCGCGCGCGCTACTGGAACGAGGCGCTGAAGATCCTGCGCGACAACAAGCTCACCGGCGTCGGCGCGGGCGGCTACGCGACCGTCCGCCCGCGCTATCGCGAGGACACCCTCGACGTGCGCCACGCCCACGGCTACGTCGTGCAGACGGCGGCGGACCTCGGCGCGCTCGGCCTCGCCGCGAGCCTCGCGCTGTTCGTCGGCTGGCTGCTCGCCGCCGGCCGCGCGACCGCGCTCTTCGGCCCGGCCCGCCGCAGCCCCTACACGCCCGAGCGCGTCGGCCTGCTCACGCTGTTCTCGGTCGTCGTCGTCTTCGGCGTGCACTCGCTGGTCGACTGGACCTGGTTCACGCCGGCCACGGCGATCGTCGCGATGCTCTGCGCGGGCTGGCTCGCCGGCCGCGGACCGCTGCTCGAGCGCGCCGACGCGGCCGCCGCGCCGCCCCGCTCGCTGCGCGACGCGCTGCGCCGCGCACCGCTCGTGGCGGGCGCCGCCGCCGCGGTCGCCGTCGCGCTCGCGGCGAGCTGGACGGCGTGGCAGCCGCAGCGCTCGGTGTCGACCGGCAACGACGCGCTGGCGGCGATCGAGGGCGGCAACATGGCGCACGCGCGGTCGCTCGCGCTGCGCGCCCACGACCAGAACCCGCTGTCGGTCGACCCGTACTTCGACCTTGCCGCGGTCGAGCAGGCCGGACACCGCATGGATCAGGCCCGCCGCGCGTTCCAGCAGGCGGTGCAGCTCCAGCCCTCGAACCCGAGCACGTGGCTGAACCTCGCGCAGTTCGAGCTGTCCGCCGGGCGCCCGCGCGCGGCGCTCGCCGACCTGGGGCCCGCGCTCTACCTCGATCCGCACTCGCCCGCCGGGCAGCAGACCTACCTGCAGGCCGCGCGCGCCGCCGCGCAGGCGCAGGCCGCACCGGCCAAGTGAGGCTCGCGCGCACCCTCGCGCTGCTCGCGGCGCTGGCCCTCGCCGCGCCGGCCGCCACGCGCGCGTCCGACACGCAGGACTCGACCTTCCAGGACGACAACCACCTCGTCTACGCAGCGCCCGACCAGGTCGCCGCGACGCTCGACGAGCTGCGCTCGCTGGGGGTCGACCGCATCCGCGTCTCGCTGTTCTGGCGCCTCGTCGCGCCGGCGCCGGACCAGGCGCTGCGGCCGGACTTCGACGACACGAACCCGGCGCAGTACCCGCCGGGCGCGTGGGACCGCTACGACACGATCGTGCGCGACGCGGCGCAGCGCGGCATCGGCGTGATCTTCGACGTCACCGGGCCGGCGCCGGACTGGGCCACGGGGACCTCGCCGGACCGGCCCGACATCAAGGCGACCTACGACCCGAACCCGCTCTACTTCGACGCCTTCGTCCGCGCCGCCGGCACGCGCTACAGCGGCACGTACGACCCCGGCGGCGGCGCTCTGCCGCGCGTGAGCACGTGGGGCATCTGGAACGAGCCCAACCAGGCCGGCTGGCTGACGCCCCAGTGGGCGCCGGCCCCGGGCGGCAGGCAGATGATCCCGGCCTCGCCGCGGATCTACCGCAGCCTCGTGGGCGCGGCGTGGGACGGCCTGCAGTCGACCGGCCACGGCGCCGACACGATCCTGATCGGCGAGACCGCCCCGAAGGGCCTGCTGAACCTGACCGGCGAGACGCGCTCGATCGACCCCGTGGTGTTCATCGAGGAGCTCTACTGCCTCGACCGCCATCTGCAGCTCTACGCGGGCCAGGCGGCAGCCGACCGCGGCTGCCCGCAGAGCGACCAGGTGGACCAGTTCGCCGCGCAGAACCCGGCGCTCTTCAACGCGTCCGGCTGGGCGCACCACCCCTACGAGCTGATCTTCTCGCCGGGCACGCCGCCGCGCCACCGCGACCGCTGGATCACGACCGGGAACCTCGGCAGCCTCAGCCGCCTGCTGCGCCGCATCCGCGCGCGCTACCGCCAGCCGGCGCGGCCGGTGCCGCTGTGGCTGACGGAGTTCGGCTACCAGACGCACCCGCCCGACCCGCTCGGGGTCAGCTTCGCGCGCCAGGCGGTCTACCTCGACCAGGCCGAGTACATCGCGTGGCGCAACCGCAACGTGCAGACGCTCACGCAGTTCCTGCTCTACGACGACGGGCCGCCGTACGGGTTGACGTTCCAGAGCGGCCTGCGCACCCAGGACGGCACGGAGAAGCCCTCCTACGCGGCCTACCGGCTGCCGCTGTGGCTTCCGCGTGCCCGCGTGCGCCGCGGTACGCGGATGGAGGTCTGGGGCCTCGTGCGGCCGGCGCCGAACGGGACGGCGGTGCGCGTGGCAATCGACGTCCGCCGGCGGGGCGCGCGCCGCTGGCACACCCTCGCCGAGGCGATGACCGACGCGCAGCGCAACTACCTCGACCGCCGCGTGCGGATCACGCTGCGCCGCGGGCGCTACCTGCTGCGGCTGCGCTGGGCCGGGCTCGCAAGCCGCTCGACGCCGTTCACCGTGCGCTGACGAGGTGCGGGGGAAGCCAGCCCGGCCGCCCGGCCGCGCAGGCGTCCTGCAGCAGGCGCTCGTACTGGTCGGTCACCGCGTCCCAGGAGTAGCGGCGCGCGCGCTCGCGGGCGCGGCCACGGTAGTCCTCGACCAGCTCCGGTTCGCCGAGGATGCGCTCGAGCTCGCGCGCCAGCGCGGGGACGCCCTCCTCGCCGGAGAACGTCAGGCCCGCGTCGCCGACGGTCTCGACGTTCGGCGCGTGGTCGTTGACGAGCACGCAGTTGCCCGCGGCGAGCGCCTCCAGGATCACCGGGTGCGTGCCGCCGACCTCGGTGGGCGCGCAGAACGCGTACGCGTGGCGCTGGAGCTCCCAGTAGCCCTCGCCGTAGATCGCGCCGGGGAAGATCACGCGCGGGTCGCCGGCACGCTGCACCTGGCGGATGTAGTCGCTCGCGTACGGCGCGTGGCCGACGACGACGAGCTTCATCCCGCGCGCCTGCGCGGCCGGGATGCGCGCGAACGCCTCGACGAGCACGTGCGGGTTGTTCTCGGGCTCGAGGCGGCCGACGAACAGCAGGTAGCGGCGCGGCTCGAGGCCGAGGCGCTCGAGCGTCGCAGTGCCCTCGCCGCCGGGATCCTCGACGCCGTAGGGCACGACGCCGATGCGCCGCCCGTAACGGCGCTCGAAGACGTCGGCGACGCCGGGCTCACGTTCTCCGGCAGCGAGGGCGTGCCGGCGCTGACGAAGATGCTCGAGCGCATCCTCGCCGAGCCCGAGCTCGTCGAGCAGTACCGCGGG
>DASTWP010000097.1:0-7034 GCA_035765835.1 Solirubrobacteraceae bacterium | reverse complement strand
GGGATGAACGCACCTCTGGTGTATCTGTTGTCCTGCCAAGGGCACCGCAGGTTAGCTACGTGCGGATCGGATAACCGCTGAAGGCATCTAAGCGGGAAGCCGGCCTCGAGATGAGCTCTCCCATCCCCTTGAGGGAGTAAGGACCCTGGTAGACCACCAGGTTGATAGGCCGGATCTGGACGCGTGGTGACACGTGAAGGAGACCGGTACTAATCGTCCGAGGGCTTGACGGATTTTTTGATTCCCGGTGATACCCGGGTGTGGCGCTGTGCGGTTTTGAAGGGCCTCCGGAGGGCGTGTCTCTCGCGTTTTTCCGGTGGCTATGGCGAGGGGGAAACACCTCTTCCCATTCCGAACAGAGCAGTTAAGCCCCTCAGCGCCGATGGTACTTGGCCCGCAAGGGCCCGGGAGAGTAGGACGCCGCCGGTTTATCTTCACGAGCCGCCTTCGGGCGGCTCGTCGTCGTTGTGCGCGTATGGCTCGAGGCCGGCCCGGATCCAGCCCGGCATGTCGGTCTTGCGCCATGTCCTCGCATCGACGAAGACATGGCGCAGGCGCATCTCGACGAGCACGTCCCCGCCGCGGCGGACCTCCGTCGACGTGGTGAGGCTCGTGCGTCCGAGCTCGGCGATCGCGAGCCGGAGCGCGAGGACGTCGTCGAAGCGCGCGGGGGCGCGGAAGCGCACATTGGCCTCGGCGACGACGGCGTCGACGCCGCGCTCGACCATCTCGTCCCAGCGCCCGAGCGCCTCGCGCCAGAGCTCGGTGAAGGCGACGTCGAAGTAGGCGAGGTAGTTGGCGTTGAAGACGATGCCCTGCGGATCGCACTCGCCGTAGCGGACGCGCAGCTCGTGGACGAAGGGCGCCGGCACGCGGGCGATGCTAGCCGTGCACGAGGCGCGCGCGGCGCCGCGGTGCACGCTCGGGCGCGGTGAGGCAGACCTGCGCGCGCGGTGCCCCGGCACCGGGCCGGCGCGCCCGCGATGCGGGACGCAGCGGCCTGCGGTGCGGATGGCGCGCGGAGGCGCCGAGCTCGTGCTCGTCGAGGAGGCCGGCGGGGCCCGAGATCTCCTCGAGCGTTGCGAAGGCGACGGCCAGGTCGAGGGCGCGACGGACCGTCTCGCGCCAGGAACGGCGGGCGGTCCGGCTGTCGGGGGCTTGGGAGAACATGTGTTCGGCAAGGTACGTCGGCGCCCGGATGGGCTGCAACGCGGCTTGCAGGCGTGTCCGGCCGGGCCAGTGGGCATGCTGCGCGGCGATGGCCGACCTCGAGCGCACGATCCTGCTCGCGCCCGCCGCCATCGCGCGGGCGGCGGCGCGCTTCGCGCCCGAGCGCGAGCAGCGCTGGATGCTCTGCCAGCCGCTGGAGGTCCGCCGCTCCTACGCCGAGGAGGTCCTCGGGCGGCCGGACGAGGAGCGCAGGGCGCAGGCCTGGATGCTGCGCCAGCCCGAGGCGGTGCGTCTCAGCTACCTGCGCGAGGTGCTCGAGGGCGAGGACCGCTGACGGGGCTCAGACGGTCGTGCCGAGCGCCGACCAGACGTCGATCTTCGTGCGCACGCGGCCGACGACCTCGGTCGTGAACTCGGTCGTGCTCGCGTGGCCGCCGAGGTCGACCGTCCGCACGCCGGCGGCCGTGGCCTCGAGGACCGACTCGTAGATCGCCCGCGAGGCGCGGTCCGCGCCCGCGAAGCCCTTCAGCGACGCGTAGTGCAGCACCGCCGCGCAGGCGAGGATCATCGCCATCGGGTTCGCGAGATCCTTGCCCTGGAGCGTCGGCGCGGTGCCGTGCGGCGCCTCGGCCATCGCGACGTCGGTCTCGAAGTCCTCATCGAAGGCCAGCAGCACGGACTCCGCGCCGGCGATCGACCCGAACATCGGCATCACCAGGTCGCTCAGGCAGTCGCCGTCGCGGTTGAGCGCCGGGATCACGAGCGGCGCGTCGGCCGCGCCGCCGATCAGGCCCGCGTAGGTCGCGTCGATCAGGACCGGCTGGTAGGTCACGTCGGGATGGCGCTGCGCCGCGGCGTCCATCTCCTCCTTCAGCATCCCCTCGTAGGTCGGCGAGACCGTCCACTTCGGCCCGCCGTAGACGCGCCCGCCGATCTTGCGCGCGGTGCGGAACGCGTACTCGGCCACCGCGTGGCACGTCGAGCGCGTGATCCGCTCGGTGCGGAACGCGACCTCCTCGCCGGAGCCCTCGACGCCCTCGCGCCACTGCTTCGCGCCGTAGGCGTCCTCGACCGCCATCCGCACGACCGAGATCGGGTGGTGGACGCCCGCGATCGGCGTGACGCCGGGGATCCGGCGGCCCGTGCGGATGATCACGCGGCCGCCGATCTCCTCGCGCAGGATGCGGTTGGGCGAGCCGACGTCGTCGCGGCCCTCCGGCGTGATCGTCGCCGCCTTGATGCCGAAGCCCGACTCGCGCATCGCGCGTGCCGCCTCGGTGACGACGGCGTTCTGCGTCTCGCGCCGGCGCTCGAGCGAGAGGTCGAAGCGCTGGAGCTCGACTTCCATGCCCGTGAGCTCCGGGTCCAGCACGCGCAGCGCTGCGTCGAGCAGCTCCTGGCCGGTCTCGTCGCCCTCCAGCACGGTGATCGTCGGTCCCGCCGCCATGCGGACGAGAGTACCCACCGGTGGCGGCGATAGGCTGGCGAGCAGTCGATGGATGCGGAGCAGTGCAGCTGGTGCGGGGTGGACGTCGGCTCAGGCGAGGGCTTCCGGGCGTCCGAGCCGGCGGGGGAGCGCAAGGCCGTCTTCTGCCGGCTCGAGCACGTCGTGCCGTGGGTGATCCAGGGCGCGCACTGGGACCCGGGCACGATCGTCGACCCCGGCGACCCCGACGACGGCCTCGGGCGCTGCGCGCAGTGCGGCGGACCGCTCGACGACCGCCGGGTTCTGCTGGTGCGCCACCGCGGCGAGCATCGCATCGCGGACGCGTTCTGCAAGGTCGACCACCTGTTCGAGTGGGCGAAGGCGGGCGGCCGCTGGCAGTGAGCGGGTGCGGCCGCGGCCGGCGCGGGTGCGGCTATGCGGGCGCGCCCGCGCCCTTGATCCCGAGCTCGTCGGACCGCTCGGCGAGCGCCGCGATGACGAGCGCGACGTGCTCGTCGAAGTCCACGCCGAGCTCCTCGGCGCCGGCGCGGACCTCCTCGCGGTTCACCGCCGCGGCGAAGGACGGCTGCTTGAGCTTCTTCTTGACCGACTTCGGCGTCAGCCCCACGATGCCCTCCGGGCGCACGTAGCAGCAGGCGAGCACGAAGCCGCTGAGCTCGTCGACCGCATACAGCGTGCGTTCCATCGGCGTCTCGCGCGGAACGCCCATGTAGTCCGCGTGCGAGGCGATCGCGCGGACCACCGCGGGGTCCACGTCGCGGCGCTCGAGCTCGGCCATGCCCTCGCGCGGGTGGCCCGTGCTCATGTCCGGGAAGCGCTCGTAGTCCATGTCGTGGAGCAGCCCGACGACGCTCCAGAGCTCCTCGTCCTCGCCGAGCTTGCGGGCGTACGCGGCCATCGCCGCCTCGACCGCGAGGCAGTGCCTGCGCAGCGACTCGGACTGGACCCACTCCGTCAGGAGGGACCACGCGTCCGCGCGCGAAAGCCTCACCGACATGGCTGTTACCCTAGCCGAGCGCTTCTCGCCGGCCGCGGCCGCGGGTCCGCGCGCCCGAAATTCCATGGAGAAGCTCGTCATCGACGGCGGCGTCCCGCTGTCCGGCACGGTCGTCCCAGCCGGCAACAAGAACGGCGCGCTGCCGATCCTCGCGGCGTCCGCGCTGACCTCTCAGGAGGTCGTCGTCCGCAACGTCCCGCGCATCCGCGACGTGGAGGCGATGCTGCGCGTGCTGCGCGGGATCGGCGTCAGCGCCGACTGGCGCGAGGAGAACGAGCTGCTGCTGTGCGGCGCGGGGCTCGACGGGGACGCGGCGATCGACCGCGCGCACGCGGAGAGCATCCGCGCATCCTTCCTGCTCGCCGGCCCGCTGCTCGCCCGCTTCGGGCGCGCGCAGATGCCGCCGCCCGGCGGCGACGTGATCGGCCGCCGGCGCCTCGATCCGCACCTCGACGCCTTCCGGGCGCTCGGCGCGCAGTTCGAGGAATCCGACCGCGACATCTCCCTGAGCGCGAACGGCGGCCTGCGCGCCGGCCACGTCTTCATGGACGAGCCGTCGGTGATGGCCACGGAGAACGCGCTGCTGGCCGCCGCGCTGACCCCGGGCGAGACCGTGATCGGCAACGCGGCCTGCGAGCCGCACATCCAGGACCTCGCGCGGATGCTCGTGAAGATGGGCGCCGACATCCGCGGCATCGGCTCCAACGTGCTCACGATCACCGGCAAGCAGGAGCTGGGCGGTTGCACGCACGACATCGGGCCCGACCACATCGAGATCGGCTCCTTCATGGCGCTCGCCGGCGTCACCGGCGGCGAGCTGCGCATCCGCGACACGGATCCGGACGACCTGCGCATGATCCGCCTGGTCTTCCGCCGCCTGGGCCTGCACTCCGAGCTCGACGGCGGCGACGTGATCGTGCCGGGCGGCCAGAAGCTCGTCGCCGAGCGCGACGTCGGCGAGTACAAGTCCAAGGTGCAGGACGGGCCCTGGCCGGCCTTCCCGGCGGACCTCACGTCGATCGCGATCGCGCTCGCGACGCAGTGCGAGGGCTCGGTGCTCATCCACGAGTGGATGTTCGAGAACCGCCTCGTGTTCACCGACAAGCTCGTGCTGATGGGCGCCGACATCACGCTCTGCGACCCGCACCGGGCGATCGTGAGCGGGCCGAAGCGGCTGCGCGGCGAGCGCCTGGAGTCCCCCGACATCCGCGCGGGCATGGCGATGCTGATCGCTGCGCTGTGCGCCGAGGGCCGCAGCGAGATCGGCAACGTGGGCCAGATCGACCGCGGTTACGAGCGGATCGACGAGCGCCTGCGAGACCTCGGGGCCCGCATCGAGCGCGTCGCGACCGAGCCGGTCGCCGCCTAACGGGCCGTAACCGCAGCGTGAGGGTCACCTCCGCGGGGCATCCAGCCCCGCGCCTTGATGGCAACGGCCGGCCTCCGGCCGGCCGACACGAAATAGGCTGCACAGCCCGATGATCCACCGGATCCCGAGCGGAACACGCGACGTGCTGCCCGACGAGATGCGCGAGCTGCGCGCGATCACGGACGCCATCCGCGCCGTCTTCGAGCAGCACGGATACGGCGAGGTCTGGACGCCCGCGATCGAGTACGAGGACGTGCTGCGCCGTGTCGACGGCGCGGCGCCGCCTGCCTACCGCGTCTTCGACGACCACGGTGAGGTCCTGGCGCTGCGGCCCGACATGACGGTGCCGATCGCGCGCCTGGCCGCCACGCGCTACGCGACCGCCGATCCGCCGCTGCGCTTCTCCTACCAGGCGCACGCCTACCGCGCCGTGCACCCGCACCGCGGGCAGATGCGCGAGTTCCTGCAGGCCGGCATCGAGCTGATCGGCGCGCCCGGAGCCGAGGGCACGGCCGAGGCGTTGACCGTGCTGTGCCGGGCGCTCGACGCGACCGGCCTCGCGACCTACCGGATCGGCCTGGGCGACGCCGCGCTGTACCCGGCGCTGCTGGCGGCGCTGGACGTGCCGCCGGAGTCACGCGAGACGCTGCTCGGAGCGCTCGGCGCGCGCGACCTGGTCGCGCTCGAGCGCGAGGTCGAGCGCCTCGGCGCGGACGAGACGCTCGTGCGCGTGCCGCAGATGCGCGGCGGGGCGGACGTGCTCGACGCGCCCGCGGGGCCGGTCGCCGACGCTGTCGCGGGGCTGCGGGCCGTGCTGGCGCTGCTCGAGCCGGCGGTCGCCGGCAGGGTGATCTTCGACCTCGGCCTCGCGCGCGGCCTCGGCTACTACACCGGTGCGGTCTTCGACGTCTACGACCCCGCGCTCGGCGAGCCGCTGGGGGGCGGCGGGCGCTACGACGACCTGCTCGGCCGCTTCGGTCGCGACCTGCCGGCGGTCGGCTTCGCGCTCGGCGTCGACCGGCTGCACCTCGCGCTGGCCGGCGAGGAGGGGCGATGAGCGAGCTGACGATCGCCGTGCCGCGCGGCGCGCTGTTCGGCGAGACGCTCGACCGCCTCGACGCGATCGGCATCGACACGGCCGAGGTGCGCGCGAACGACCGTAAGCTGCTCTTCGCCGGCGCGGGCATCGTCACGATGCGCCCCTCCGACGTCGCGACCTACGTGGAGGCGGGTGCCGCGGACATCGGGATCACCGGCAAGGACGTGCTGATGGAGCAGGACGAGCGCAAGGTCTTCGAGCTGCTGGACCTCGGCTACGGGCGCTGCACGATGGTCCTCGCGACGGTCGCGGGCGAGCCCGATCCCGCGGCCGAGGCGCTGCGGCGCCTGGGCGTGATGCGCGTCGCGACGAAGTACCCGCGCACCGCGGCGCGCTACTTCGAGCGCACGGGCCGGCAGGCGGAGATCGTCGAGGTCAAGGGCTCTGTGGAGCTGGCGCCGCTGGCGGGCCTGGTGGAGGCGATCGTGGACCTCACCGCAACCGGCTCGACGCTGCGCGAGAACCGCCTCGTCGTGCGCGAGGAGATCGCGGTCGCGACGGCGCGGCTGATCGCCAACCCGGTCGCCCACAAGCTGAAGGCTGCGGCGATCGACGCGGTCGTGGAGCGCCTGCGTGCCGCTTGAGCGCCTGCGCGGCGAGGGGGACCCGGCCGAGGTCGCGGCGCGTGTGCGCGCGCTCGCGCCCGGCGGCGCGTCCGTGAACCGGGCGGTCGCGACGATCGTCGCCGACGTCCGCAGCCGCGGCGACGCGGCGCTGGACGAGCACGTGCGCCGCTACGACCGCGTCGAGGGGCCGCTCGAGGTCGCGCCGGAGGACCTGCGCGCCGCGCTCGAGGCGCTCGACCCCGCCGTGCGCGCGGGCCTCGAGGTCGCGATCGCGAACGTGCGCGCGGTCGCCGAGGCCGGCCTGGGCGAGGACGTCGAGGTCGCGCTGCCCCAGGGCCACACGGTGCGCTTGCGCGAGGTGCCGGTGCGCCGCGCCGCGATCTACG
>DASTWP010000096.1:0-2126 GCA_035765835.1 Solirubrobacteraceae bacterium | reverse complement strand
CGGCGAACAGCCTCTACGGCGTCGGCGAGCGCGCGCCCGGCGTCGGCAGGCGCGTCGTCGGGCCGCTCGCGGCCGGCGGCGGCGAGCTCGATCAGATCCTGCGTGCAGCGCCGCAGCCGCGCCGTCGCGAGCGCGATCATCTCGACCGCGTGGCGCTCCGGCGGAGCGAGCCCGGCGCTACCGCTCAGCACGGCGACGTAGCCGTCGAGCAGCGCGACCGCCTCGCCGAGCTGGTGCGCGAGCGTCGCCGCCGGCACCGACGCCGGGGCGCCAGGTGCGTCGGCGGCGGCGCTCACGCCGCCAGGCGCGAGTCCGACGTCATGTCGGCGCGCAGCTCGCGCGCCGCGGCGACCGCCTCGCGGCGGGACGACACGTCGAGCTTGCGCAGGATGTTCTTGACGTGTGAGCGCACCGTCTCGGTGGAGACGACGAGCGTCTGGGCGATGCTGTCGGTCGATCCGCCCTGGCAGAGGAGGTCGAGGACCTCCCACTCGCGCGAGGTGAGCGAGCTCCGCACCGGGCGCATCCCGGCCCCGTCCGCCGGCGCCTTGCGCAGTCCCTCGACGAGGCGTTTGGTCAGGCTGCGCGTTATGACCGTCTCTCCGGCGGCGGCGGCCCGCAGCGCACGGCTGAGGCCCTCGAGGCTCGTGGCCTTGGGCAGGAAGCCCATTGCCCCGGTGCGCAGGCACAGCAGCCCGAGCGCCTCGTCGTCGGATGCCGAGAGCATCACGACCGCGACCGACGCGCAGCGGTCGACGAGCGTACGCGCGGCCGACACGCCGTCGACGCCTGGCATGACGACGTCCAGGAGCACGACGTCCGGCCGGTAGTGCGCGCTCAGCTCGATCGCCTCGCGGCCGTCCTTCGCGTCGGCGATGACGATGACGCCGTCCGCCTGCAGCGCGTCCCGGATCGCGCGGCGCGCAAGCGCGTCGTCGTCCGCGATGATCACTCGGAGCGGCTTTCCGCCCCGTTCCTCAGCTTGGGTCCCCATGCCCACCCCCTGCGTAACGGGTCCTTCCGCAAGGCCAAGCTTACGCCCCTTTTCCCCTGGAATGGGGGAAAACAGTGCATCGCCTAACAGGGTGAGATTCCTGCCCTGTCACGCGGGGGCGCTTTCCGAGAAGCTAGGCGGATGGAGGCTGTGGGGGGCCTCGGCGCACCTGGCAGGAGCACGGTCGCTCCTTGGGCGCAGCCCGACGAGGCGACACGGCGGCAGCTCATCGCAGACGTCGGCCACGACCTGCGGACGCCGCTGGCGATCACGCTCGCGCTGGCCGATCGCATCCTCGCGCGCGAGGCGCTCCCCCATGCGGTCCGGCGCGACGTCGAGGCGGCGCGCAGGAACGCTCACGCGATGCTGGCGCAGGTGGAGGACCTGCTGCGGGTGGCCTCGGCCGATCTGCGCAACGCGCCGCACCTGCAGCCTTGTGACCTCGCCCGGCTGGTCGCCGGTCTCACGGCCGCGTTCGAGCCGCTCGCCGCAGCGCGGGCCGTGACGCTCGCCTCGGACGTCCCCGCGACCCTGCCGGTCCTCGCCGACCGGCGGCGGATCGCGGTGCTCGTGACCAACCTGCTCTCGAACGCCCTGAAGTTCACGCCGCCCGGCGGGGTGGTGCGCGTCGCGCTGCACGGGCCCGCGCCTCGTACGCGCCTCGAGGTGGCCGACAGCGGGCCGGGCGTGCCGCAGCGGCTGCGTGCGCGCGTGTTCGAGCGCTTCGCGCAGGACGACGGCGAGGGCGGGCTGCGCGAGCGTGGCCTCGGGATCGGCCTCGCGATCGTGCGCGACGTCGTGGCCGTGCACGGCGGCCGTGTCCGCGTCGGGGACGCCCCAGAGGGGGGCGCGCTCTTCGTCGTCGACCTGCCGCTGCGCGCCCCCCTCGTCGCGCCCGATCACGAGCGCCCGTCGGAGGCGTTGGTGCGACCGGCACTGGAGCGGCTCGCGGTGGAGCTCGAGGGCCGCGACGCGGCGTTGGAGACGCGGATCGATCCGGGCGAGCTTCCGCTGCTCCTGCTCGTCGACGAGGACAGTGAGCGCGCCGCACGGTGCACGGCGGCCCTCGAGGAGGCCTATGGCGTCGCGCACGCGACCGGCCTCGACGCGGCGCTCGCGCAGCTGCTCGCAC
>DASTWP010000095.1:0-3491 GCA_035765835.1 Solirubrobacteraceae bacterium | reverse complement strand
GGCGCTGCATCTCTGGCGCGCCGAGCGCCCGGCGGGCGCGCAGCGCAGCGACGGCCTCGAGGCGCCGTTCGTCGGCCGCGACGCCGAGCTGCGGATGGTCAAGGACCTCTTCCACACGACGGTCGACCGCGGGACGGCGCGCCTCGTGGCGGTGACCGGCGTCGCCGGCGTCGGCAAGTCGCGGCTGCGGCGCGAGTTCGAGGACTACCTCGACGGCCTCGCCGACACCGTGCTGTGGCACTCGGGCCGCTGCCTCGCCTACGGCGACGGCGTCGCCTACTGGGCGCTCGCGGAGATGGTGCGCCAGCGGCTCGGGATCGCCGAGGACGAGCCGCTGGAGGCGGCGGGTCGCAAGCTCGTGCAGGGCCTCGAGCGCTGGGTGGCGGACGCCGACGAGCGCGGCTACCTCGCGTCGCGGCTGGGCGCGCTGCTGGGCGTCGGCGACCCGGGGCTCGGCCGCGAGGAGCTGTTCGGCGGCTGGCGCCTGTTCTTCGAGCGGCTGGCCGACGAGTACCCGGTCGTGCTCGCCTTCGAGGACCTGCAGTGGGCCGACGAGGGGCTGCTCGACTTCCTCGAGCACCTGCTCGAATGGTCCGCGCAGCGGCCGCTGTTCGTGCTCGCCTTCGCGCGGCCGGAGCTGTCCGAGCGCCGCGAGGGGTGGGCGGCCGGCCGGCGCGGCGTCGTCTCGATCTACCTCGAGCCGCTCGGCGCGAGCCCGATGCGCGGCCTGCTCGAGGGGCTCGTGCGCGGGCTGCCCGAGCAGGCGGCGGAGCGGATCGTCGAGCAGGCCGAGGGCGTGCCGCTGTATGCGCTCGAGACCGTTCGCGCGCTTGCCGACCGCGGCGTGCTGTCCGCGCGTGACGGCGGCCTCGCGCTCGTCGGCGAGCTCGGCGAGCTGGACGTCCCCGCCAGCCTCAGCTCGCTGCTGGCGGCGCGCCTGGACGGCCTCGAGCCCGACGAGCGCGAGCTCGTCAAGGCGATGGCGGTCTTCGGCGGCGCGTTCCCGCGCTCGGCGGCCGAGGCGCTCAGCGAGCTCGACCCCGAGCGCCTGGACGCGGTGCTCGCGAGCCTCGTGCGCAAGGAGGTGCTCGCCGTCCGCGCCGACAAGCTCTCACCCGACCGCGGGCAGTACGCCTTCGCCCAGGCGCTGCTGCGCACGGTCGCCTACGAGATGCTCTCGCGGCGCGAGCGCGGCCCGCGCCACCTCGCCGCCGCCGAGCACCTGCGCGCGACGTTCCCCAACGACGGCGAGGAGGTCGCCGAGGTCGTCGCGTCGCACTACCTCGACGCGTACCGCGCCGCGGGCGAGGACGGCGACGAGGACCTGCGCGGCCAGGCGCTCGCTGCGCTTCGGCGCGCCGGGCAGCGGGCCGCCTCGATCGGGGCGCCCGCGGCGGCCGAGAAGAACTACCTCTCGGCGAGCGAGCTCGCCACCGACGACGCCGAGCGCGCCGAGCTGCTGGCGGCCGCGGGGCGCATGGCCTACGCGGCCGGGCGCTTCGAGGAGGCGATCGAGACGCTCGACGCGGCCGCGGCCCTGCACCGCGAGGGCGGTCGCGAGCGCGAGGCGGCGCGCTTGGAGCGCCGCGTCTCCGAGGCGCTCTGGGGCCTCGGGCGCACGGAGGAGGCCACGCGCCGGCTGCGCGAGGCGCTCGCAGTGCTGGAGGTCGGCGGCCCCGATCCCGACGTCGCCGCGATCAACGCCGAGCTCGGGCGCGTGCTGCTGTTCGGCGGCCACCTCGACGAGGCCGGGCCCTGCCTGGAGAACGCGCTGTCGATGGCCGAGGCGCTGAAGCTGCCCGACGTGCTCTCGAGCGCGCTGACCAGCAAGGCGGTCCTCTACGTCTTCCGGGTCCGCCCGCAGGAGGCGCGCGGGCTGATGGCCGTGGCCGTGTCGGTCGCCGAGCGCCACGGGCTCGAGGAGGAGCGGCTGCGGGCGCTGGCCAACGTCGGCAACGAGTTCATGATGTGGGACCTGCCGGAGGCCCAGCAGGCGCTGCGCGACACGATCGCGAGCGTGCGCCGGCTCGGCCAGCCGGCGCTCGAGTGCATCACGACCGGAAACCTCATGTACGTCCAGACGCTGCGCGGGCAGTGGGACGAGGCGGAGGCGCTCGCGGCGGAGGTGCTGCCGCGCAGCACCGGCGGCATCGAGTTCCTCCACGAGCGGCTCGTGCACCTGAACGTGTTGCGCGGAGCCCTGCCGGCGGCGCGCCAGGGTCTCGCGGCGCTCGAGGGCTGGCGCGAGACCGACGTGCTCGACCGCCGCCAGGCCTACTCCGCCGCGGCCGGGGTGGTCGCGGCGCTGGCCGGGGACACCGAGGCCGGCCTGCGCGAGCTGGCCGAGGCCCTCGGCGATCGCGCGGAGGACACCGAGAAGCTGCGGATCGCGTGGCCTGAGGCGATGCGCTGCGCGCTGGACGTCGGGCGCCTGGACGAGGCGGCGCAGCTGCTCGCGCTCGTCGACGAGATGCCGCCGGGGCACCGTCCGCCCTATATCGACGCCCAGCGCGAGCGGATGCGCGCGCTGCTGCGAGCCGCTCGCGGCGAGGACGAGCGCGTCGAGGCAGGCCTGCTCGCGGCGATCGCGGCCCTCGACGACCTCGCCTATCCCTACTGGCGGGCCGTCACGCAGGCCGACCTCGCGGGCTGGCTGATCGGCGCCGGCCGGCGCGAGGAGGCGGCGCCGCTGCTGCAGCAGGCACTCGCGACGCTGATGCCGCTGCGGGCGCTGCCCGCCCTCGGGCGCGCGAACGAGCTGCTGGCGGCGGTGCCGGGCGCGGCGGTGGCCGCCGCGGCCAAGTAGTGCCCACGACGCGGCTCGACATCGAGTACGACGGCACCGGCTTCGCCGGCTGGGCGCGCCAGCCCGGGCTGCGGACCGTCCAGGACGAGCTCGAGCGGGCGCTCGAGGTCGTGCTGCGCCGTCCGGTCGCGCTGACGGTCGCGGGGCGCACCGATCGCGGCGTCCACGCGCTCGGGCAGGTCGCCTCGCACGACGGCGAGCCGGCGCCCGCCGTGGCCCTGAACGCGCTGCTGCCGGACGACGTCGCGGTGCTGCGCAGCGCGGCGGCGCCCGCGGGCTTCGACGCGCGCGGCGACGCGACCTCGCGCACCTACCGCTACCGCGTCCTGGCGCGGCGCGAGCGCTCGGCGTTGCTCGCGGGCCGTGCGCTGTGGTGGCCGCACCGCCTGGATCGCGGGTTGCTGCACGCCTGCGCGGCCGCGCTGCCGGGCAGGCACGACTTCACCGCCTTCACCCCGACCGAGACCGACCACGTGCGCTTCGAGCGGCGGATCCTGCGGGCGGAGTGGGCCGAGGACGGCGACGAGCTGTCGTTCTGGATCGAGGCCGACGCGTTCATGCGCAGCATGGTCAGGGTGCTCGTCGGGACGATGCTCGAGGTCGCGCGAGGCCGCCGCGGCGTCGAGGAGTTCGCCGCGCTGCTCACCGGCAGGCCGCGCCGCGAGGCGGGCGCGACGGCGCCGCC
>DASTWP010000094.1:0-4725 GCA_035765835.1 Solirubrobacteraceae bacterium | reverse complement strand
GCGGCTCTCGTCCATGTAGCGGGCGAGCGTCGCGGCGCCGCCGCGGATCGGCTGCACGGTCGCGGCGGCGGCCGGAGCGGGCGCGGCGGGAGCGGGCGCGGCGGCGGGAGCGCCGTTCTTCGCGCCGAGCACGTCGGCCTTCGTGATGCGGCCGTTCGGGCCGGTCCCGGTGACGGTGGCGAGGTCGACCCCCTCGGCGGCGGCCGCGCGGGCGGCGACCGGGGAGACACGGGCGTCCTCGGGGACCTCCGGGGCGGCGGCGGGCGCGGCGGTGGCCGCGCCGTTGCCGGAGGGCCCCTCGGCGGCGGGCCTCGCTGCGGCGGCGCCGGTGCGCAGGCGCGCGATCGTCTGGCCGACGGTGACGGTCTCTCCGTCCTGGGCGAGGATCTCGACGATCGTGCCTGCCGCGGGAGCGGGCAGCTCCATGTCGACCTTGTCGGTCGCGATGTCGACGACGGTCTGGCCCTCATCGACGCTGTCGCCGACCTTGACGGCCCACTCGAGGATCTCGCCCTCGGTGACGGACTCGCCGCCGGTGGGGGTGACGATGTCCACGATCTCGCCGGTGGCGGCCTGCTCGTCCGCGGCCTCGGGCTGCTCCTCGGCGGCCTCGGCGGGCGCCCCGCCGTTGCCGGCGGCGGGCGGCGCGGCCCCGTCGCCGACCGCGATCTCGGCGATGACGGAGCCGGCGCGGACGGTCTCGCCCTCGGCGGCGAAGATCTTCACCAGCGTCCCGCTGGCCGGGGCGGGCACCTCGGCGTCGACCTTGTCGGTCGAGATCTCGACGATGATCTCGTCGGCCTCGACGTGATCGCCCTCGTGCTTGTGCCAGGCCAGGACGTCCCCTTCGGTCACCGACTCGCCCATCTGGGGCAGCGTGACCTGCACTGTCGTGCCTGTCGCCATGGCTGTCAGCGACTCTAGCGCCCTGGCGGGAGGCGGATTCGCCTGCTCAACCTGAGCTAACAGAAGCCCGCCGGCGCTGCTCGCGGACGAACTCGTAGGAGCCGACGAAGGGCCCGACCGCGCCGACGACCGCGACCGCCACCGCCAGCCGCAGCGGGATCACGCGCGCGCGCGCGGCCCACACGCACAGCAGGCACATGCCGATCCAGCCGAGCCCGTGCGCAAGGCCGAACGCGAACTCCTCGGGGTGCAGGCCGGGGACGATCCAGACGACGAGGAGCGTCAGGTAGATCGCCGAGTGCGTGAACGAGAGCCGCTTGAGCGTCGCGAAGCTCACTGCGCGGCTTCCAGCAGTAGCGCGAGGCGCCGCAGCGGCTCGTCGGCCTCCTGCGGCCAGTCCTCGACCGCGGCGGGCCACCAGGCATGCCTGTCGTGCTCGTGGTCGGGAGTGACCTCGGCGCCGTCCGCGAGCCAGGCCTGCCCGACGAACATGACCATCCGCTGCGGCAGGCGCACGAGCGCCTCCGCGCGCACGCGTGCGGGCGCGACGGCCCACTCCTCGCGCAACTCGCGCACCAGGGTCTCGACCGGGCTCTCGCCGACGTCGACGGCGCCGCCGGCGCCGAGCGCCCAGCGGCCCGCCCACGAGGACAGCCACGCCGCGCGGCGGCCGGCCAGCCAGCGGCCGTCCGCGTCGCGCACGACGCACAGCGCCGCCACCGAGTCCGACGCGTCGCCCTCGACGAGGCGCAGCGACCAGCGCACGGGCTGGAGGTCGAGCACCAGGCGCCCGTCGTCCTCGGCGTGCGCGCACAGGCGCGCGGCGACGCCGTCGTGGCTCGGGGAACCGCGCCGGGCCAGTGCAGCCACGGCGGCGTCGGCGGCGGCCGACTTCTCCGGCGGCGCGTCGTAGGCCTCCTCGCTCCAGCGCGCGACGACCTGGTCCATCTCCCAGGGTCCGCGCGCGAGCAGTGCGGGGGCGTCGGCCGGCACGGCACGAGCATACGATCCGCGCACATGCGCGCACGCAACCGCTGGGGGTGGGGGTTCGAGGACGCGGTGATCCCGGCCGCCGAGGTCGCCGCGGCCCTCCCGGGGTACGCGGCGCTGCTCGGCGTGCCGGAGGGGTCGCTGGCGCTCGAGGACCCCGCGCCGTTCGATCCGCAGACGCTGCCGGCGCCGCGCGTCGAGCCGCCGGCGCGGCTGGCGGAGTTCGTGACGGACGACCCCACCGTGCGCGCGTTACGCGCCTACGGGAAGTCCTATCTCGACACGATCCGCGGCTTCCGCGCGATCTACGAGCACGTGCCGGACCTCGTCGCGCGGCCGCGCGGCGAGCGCGAGGTCGAGGCGGCGCTCGAATGGGCCGCGGACGCGAACGTCGCGGTCATCCCGTACGGCGGCGGCACGAGCGTCGTCGGCGGCGTCGAGGCGCGCGTGCCCGCTCGCTTCGACGGCGCCCTGACGCTCGACCTCGGCGCGCTCGATGCGCTGCACGAGGTCGACGAGATCTCGCGCGCGGCGCGGATCGGCGCGGGCGCCTCGGGCCCGCGTGTCGAGGAGCACCTCGCTGCGCACGAGCTGACGATGCGCTTCTACCCGCAGTCCTTCGAGCTCTCGACGCTGGGCGGCTGGATCGCGACCCGCGCCGGCGGGCACTTCGCGGTCGGCCCGACGCACGTCGACGACCTCGTCGAGAGCGTCCGCGCGATCACGCCGTCGGGCGTGTGGGAGTCGCGGCGGCTGCCGGGCTCCGGCGCGGGGCCCAGCCCCGACCGGATGCTGCTCGGCTCCGAGGGCATCCTCGGCGTGATCACGGAGGCGTGGGTGCGCGTGCAGCCGCGGCCGTCGCACCGCGCGGGCCGGTCGGTGCGCTTCCCGTCGTTCCTCGCCGGCGCGGAGGCGGTGCGCGCGATCGTCCAGTGCGGGCTGCGGCCCGCCAACTGCCGGCTCGTGGACGAGGCCGAGGCGCAGCTCAACGGCGCCGGCGACGGCTCGAGCGCGCTGCTCGTGCTGGCGTTCGAGTCGACCGGCCACGAGGTCGCGGGGCTGCTCGAGGAGGCGCTGCGCGTCTGCCGCGCGCACGGCGGCGAGGCGGGCGAGCGGTCTTCCGGCGGCGGCGCCGCCGCGGCGTGGCGCGAGGCGTTCCTGCGGATGCCCTACATGCGCGACGCGCTGCTGCGGGCAGGCGTGCTCGCCGACACGTTCGAGACCGCGATCACGTGGGAGCGGCTGGCCGGCTTCCACGAGCAGGTGCTCGGCGCCACGCGCGCCGCGCTCGGCGAGCCCTGCCGCGTCATGTGCCGCTTCACACACGTCTACGCGGACGGCCCGGCGCCGTACTACACCGTGATCGCGCCGGCGCGCCGCGGCGAGGAGGTCGCGCAATGGCACGAGATGAAGCGCGCGGCCTCGGACGCGATCATCGCCGCGGGGGGCACGATCACGCACCACCACGCGGTCGGCCGCGACCACCGGCCCTGGTACGACCGCCAGCGCCCGGACCCGTTCGCGGCGGCGCTGGCGGGCGCGAAAGCGGCCGTCGACCCGCGCGGGATGCTCAATCCCGGGGTACTCGTCTAGGCGATGGCGCTCAACGTGCGGATCAAGCGTGCGTACGACCCGGCAGAGCCGGGCGACGGCCACCGCGTGCTCATCGACCACATCTGGCCGCGCGGGGTCTCGAAGGAGCGCGCGGCGCTCGACGAGTGGGCGAAGGAGCTCGCGCCGAGCGGCGAGTTGCGCAAGTGGTTCGACCACCGGCCCGAGCGCTTCGCGGAGTTCCGGGCGCGCTATCGCGAGGAGCTCTCGGCTCGCACGGACGAGCTGGAGCGGCTGCGCGCCCGCGCGGCGCGCGCGCCCGTGACGATCGTGTACGCGGCCCGCGACCGCGATCACAACGACGCGGTCGTGCTCGCCGAGCTGCTGCGCGAGGGCTGAACGACGTTGCGATCCGCACGGCCGCCCATCTCAGGCGGCCGTGCGGACCACGCTCTCCTCCTGGACTACGAGTGCAGCGTCTTGAGCAGCTTCGCGGCGCCGTTGACGCACTTGCTGAACGGCGTGCCCGACTGGTGGGCGGCGTGCTTGCGGCTCATCGACTTGCAGGCGCTGCGTGCGGCGGCCTTCTGCTCGGTCGTGGTGGCCGTCGGAGCGGTCGTGTGGGCGGCCTCCGCCATGCTCGTTACGCACTGGCTGAACGGCGTGCCCTTCTGCCCGGCGACGTGCTTCTTGCTCTGGTCCTGGCAGAAGCGGCCATAGGCCTTGGCCTTCGACGGGAGGCTCGCGCCCGGGCCCGGCATGGCCGACCTGGGGGTCGTCGGATGGGTCGGGTGCGTCGGGTGGCTGGGCGGCGTGCCGTTCGCGAACGCGGGCGCCGCGGAGAGCGCCAGCGCGGCGGCAGCCGCCGCGATCTTCGATGCCTTGTGCATGCCTTTCCGAACGCTCCGCCGCAGTCGAGGTTGGCCGCTCGGGCTCGCTACGCTTGACCCGCAGTGAGCGAGTTCGAGTCCAAGAACCTCGCAGCCATCCGGGCCGCGTTGGACGACCACAACGCCAACTGCCCGGTCCCGGCGAACGCGATCCTGCTGAACCCCGTCGACCACGAGCTGATGGGGTGGGACGAGTTGTGGGGCCTGCCGGTCCTGCCGAACGACCGCGTGCCGCCCAAGCGCGTGCGGATCGACTGCGACGGCTCCGCCCACGGCATCGAGGACGAGATCGCCGAGGCGATCGTGCAGGAGACGCCGGCCGAGGTGCCGATGATCATCCCCGTCGGCCCGCGCGAGGACGAGCCGACGTTCTGAGGGGGACGGCCGC
>DASTWP010000093.1:0-25169 GCA_035765835.1 Solirubrobacteraceae bacterium | reverse complement strand
TGACCCCGCGGGCCGAGCCCCTCAGAAGGGGATTCGGCCTCGCTAGAGCGGATTGCGAGCGACAGGGCACCGCTACCTCCCCGCCTAGCACGGTCCGCGGCGAAGCCTAGCGGCTCCGCGGCGGCCCGCCGCGGCGCTCGCGCTGCGCCGCTGCCCACCACGCGTGCAACGTTCGCTTCACCCCTCGGAGCAAACTGGTCACGCGTGCCCTCGCGCGTGGGCGGGCGCCCCGGTGGCGACGGCCGGAGGCTGCGTACAATGCCCTCCCCTTCGGGCGCGTAGCTCAGTGGGAGAGCGCTCGCTTCACACGCGAGAGGTCGCTGGTTCGAAACCAGCCGCGCCCATCCGGCGAGGAGCGCCCGTCCGTCTGACCGGGTACTCGCATCGCAAGCTGCCGACGCCGATCGATCCCGATCCCGCACCGAGCCACGTGGACGCTTCAGCCACCGGCATCGAGCGTGCCGTCACGATCCCCGCGGACGGCGCCGAGCTCGCCGCCGACCTGACCGTGCCGGAAGGGGCGGTCGGCGTGGTCGGCTTCGCGCATGGCAGTGGCAGCGGGCGCCATAGCCCGCGCAACCGCCAGGTCGCCGCTGGACTCGTCGACGCAGGGCTGGGCACGCTGCTGCTGGACCTGCTGACCGAGGACGAGGAGCGCCTGGACCTGCGCACGCGCGAGCTGCGTTTCGACATCCCGCTGCTCGCCCGCCGGATGGTCGCCGCGATCGACTGGCTCGAGCACGAGCCCGCGACCGGCCGGCTGCCGGCCGGCTGCTTCGGCGCCAGCACCGGCGCAGCCGCGGCGCTGATCGCCGCCGCCCAGCGGCCGCGGCGCGTGCGCGCGGTGGTCTCGCGCGGTGGCAGGCCGGACCTGGCCGGCGGCGACCTCCCCGGCGTCAGGGCACCGACGCTGCTGATCGTCGGCGGACACGACGGCGTCGTGATCGAGCTCAACCAGCAGGCCCAAGAGCGACTGCGCTGCGAGACGCAGCTCGAGATCGTCGAGGGCGCCGGCCACCTCTTCGAGGAGCCCGGCAAGCTCGAGCGCGTCACCGAGCTGGCGCGCGACTGGTTCGTGGCCCACCTCTCCAGCCAGAGGCGAAGCTGATCATCTGCGCCCCACACCCGCGCAATTCGCCGAGCGCGCGGCGGGAGTCGCCCGGCTCGGCGTCGACGCCGCGTACGGCTCGCTCGTCGACAAGCACCCGGAATCCCGCTCGAAGCGCGTCCAGCGCGGTGTTCTTGACGCAGTAGTCGGTGGCGAGCCCACAGACCACCACCTCGTCGATGTCGCGGTCGCGCAGGATCTGCTCGAGGTCCGTGCCCTCGAATCCCGAGTAGCCCTCGGTGTCGCGGTCTTGCCCCTTGTCGAGGACGATGTCGACAAGCCCGCGCTCCAGCGCCGGGTCCAGCTCCGCGCCGGGCGTCCCGGCGACGCAGTGGACGGGCCACGGGCCGCCCTGCGTCTCGAACGAGCCGTGGTCGGGCGGATGCCAGTCGCGCGTGGCGATCACCAGGTCGAAGCTGCCGGCGGCAAGCTCGTTCACCCGTTGCGAGATCTCGTCGCCGTGCGGTACCGCGAGCGCGCCGCCCGGAGTGAAGTCGTTCTGGAAGTCGACGATGATCAGCGCGCGACCAGGCATGCTCGATCTCGAGCTGGTCGAGGTCTTTCAGGCTCGAGCTACCCGCGCGTGCCCGCCCGGGAAACGAGCCGATCCTTCATGGACGATGGTCAGGGCTCGAGAAGTCAGGAGTTGGTCGCGGGTCGTGTCAGAACGTCCGGCTCTCCGGTCCAGGCGGCCGCCCGACATGTTTGAATACAACGTATGGGTCCTCCCGCCGAACCTGACGAGCTGCGCCGGGCGATCGCGCCGTACACGCAGGCGAGCGTGCCGCGCGGCGCAGGCGACGTCCTGACGTCGGTCGTGCCGTACGTGGGGCTGCTCGCGGCGATGTACGTGCTCGCCGGGATCTCGGTGTGGCTGCCGATCGCGCTCGCGGTGCCGGCGGCGGGCTTCCTGGTGCGGACGTTCATCGTCTTCCACGACTGCTCGCACAACTCGTTCCTGCCCTCGCGGCGGGCGAACGCGCTCGTCGGCGCGTTCTGCGGCATGCTCGTCTACTCGCCGTTCCACTCCTGGCGCCACGAGCACGCGGTGCATCACGCGACCGCCGGGGACCTCGACAAGCGCGGCATGGGCGACGTCGGCACGTGGACGGTCGCCGAGTACCGCCAGGCCACGCCGGGTGCGCGCCGCGCCTACCGGCTCGTGCGCAACCCGGTCGTGATGCTCGGGCTCGGGCCGATCTGGGCCCTGATGATCAAGCCGCGGCTCGTGCCCCGCTGGGCGCGGGCGCGCTTCGGCAGCAGGATCCTCGCGACCGACGCGATCATCGTCGCGGCGATCGCCGGGCTCGTGGTGGCCTTCGGTTGGAAGGACGTCCTGATCGTCCAGCTCTCGACCGCGATGCTGGCCGGCGCGACCGGGATCTGGCTCTTCTACGTCCAGCACCAGTTCGAGGACGTCTACTGGGAGCGCCACGAGGATTGGGACTACGCGACCGCCGCGCTGCACGGCTCCTCGTACCTGAGGCTTCCGAAGGTGCTGCAGTTCTTCACCGGCAACATCGGACTGCACCACGTCCACCACCTCAACGCGAAGATCCCGAACTACAACCTCCAGCGCGCGCACGACTCGCACCCGGTCTTCGCCACCGCGCCGCGCCTCTCGCTCGGTGACGGGATCAGGGCGCTGCGCCTGAAGCTCTACGACGAGGACGCCCGGCGGATGGTCGGATTCGCCGCCGCGCGCCGCGCGAACCGCGCCGCCGCGCCCACCGCGCCGGCGGCCTGACCGGCTGCTGCTACCCTCACGGCAGCGGGGAACGCCGTTTCCCGCGAGGTTCTTCTCTCCGAGCGCTCAGCGGTCCGGGCTGTCGAATCTCCCGAATCGCAACAACGGCGGCCGTTCGCGGCGCCGTCTAGGAGCACTCCAATGTCCAAGCAGTCCTTCGCCGATCTCGGCGTGTCACGCGCGGTCGCGGCCGCGCTCGAGCAGCGCGGCATCACCGCGCCGTTCGCCATCCAGCGGCTGGTCGTCGCCGACGTCCTCGCCGGCCGTGACGTCCTCGCCAAGTCCCCGACCGGGTCGGGCAAGACGCTCGCCTTCGGCATCCCGCTCGTCGACCGCCTCGACGCCAACGGGCCCAAGCAGACGGCGCTCGTCCTCGCCCCGACGCGCGAGCTGGCGATCCAGATCGCCGAGGAGCTGCGCGACATCGCGCACGTGCGCGCCCTCGCCGTCGCCGTCGTCTACGGCGGCGCCGGGATCGAGCGCCAGGCCAAGCTCGCCCGCCGCGCGCACGTCCTGGTCGCCACGCCCGGCCGCCTCGAGGACCTGATCGCCCGCGGCGCCATCGACCTCTCGCGCGTGCGCATGCTGGTGCTCGACGAGGCCGACCGCATGCTCGACATGGGCTTCCGCCCCGCGGTCGACCGCATCGTCGCCCAGACGCCCCGCAAGCGCCAGACGCTGTTCTTCTCCGCGACGCTCGACGGCGAGGCCGGCCGCGCGGCGCAGGCGTACACGGACGACGCGCGCACGCACGAGCACACGCCGGCGCCCGAGCGCCGCAGCGACATCGAGCACCGCTTCCTCGCCGTCCGCCACGAGGCCAAGCTCGACCACCTGATCGACCAGCTGCGCGGCGGCGGCGGCGGGCGCACGCTCGTCTTCGTGCGCACCAAGCACGGCGCCGACCGCCTCGTCAAGCGCCTGAAGACGCGCGGCATGGCGGCGTCCGCGATGCACGGCGGCAAGACGCAGGGCCAGCGCGAGAAGGCGCTCGCGCGCTTCCACTCCGGCGACTGCCCGGTGATGGTCGCCACCGACGTCGCCGCCCGCGGCCTGGACGTCCGCGACGTGACCCACGTCATCAACTTCGACGCCCCGCCCGACCGCGAGAGCTACGTGCACCGCGCCGGGCGCACCGGGCGCGCCGGGCGGCGTGGCGTGAGCGTCACGTTCGTCATGGCCGACCAGGCGCCGGACCTGGCGCGCGTGGCCGCCGAGCTCTCGCTGCAGCGCGAGTTCGCCGAGACCGGCCTACGGCCGCACGCCGCCGGCGGCGTGCCGCGCACGCGCCCGCAGGCCCGCGGGCGCGCGGGGCGCGGCAGGCGTTAGCTGCTCGGGACCGGGCAGCTCGTCGCCCAGGCGCAGGCGGCGAAGCCGTCGAGGTCGCTGTCGGGCGCCGAGGGCGATCCGATGACGCTGCCGTTGGAATCGACCAGCTGCATCTCCTCGGAGGCCTTCAGGTTCGCCGGCTGACCGTTGGTCGTCGCGAGGTCGAACGGCACGTTCGAGAGGTTCGGCAACGCCGAGAAGCCGGCGTTCGTGCCGATCTCGAGCGGCGTCTCCTCGATCCACTCGGCGGTCGTGTGCGTCGAGGGGTACGGGATCGTCTGCGTGAACGACTCGCCGCGCGTGAGGTCCTTCAGCGTGATCGTCCAGAGGTCGGAGTCCGGCACGACCTCGGCGATCGAGGCGTGCATGTGGTCGCCCGGCGCGACGGTGAAGTTCGAGATCGTGATCGACGGCGCGGGGATGATCTCCCACCAGGCCGAGTAGGCGGCCTTGCCGGAGGTCACGTCCTGCTCGGTGCCGGTCTGGATCAGCGTCGCGTCCGTGGCCGTGCAGCCGGCGTCGATGCAGCCGCCGCCGATGCCGATCCAGTCGGAGGAGGCGGCGTCCTGGCCCGCCGTGTGCGCTGACGCGCTCGGGACGGTCCAGTCGCCCGTGATCGAGTTGAAGAGCTTCGAGCCCTGCTCGAGCGTGCCCTGGTTGTAGCCGAACCAGTTGCTGCTCTGGTTCGCGTGGAATCGCAGACCCGGCTTGACGACGTGCACGACGTCACCGTGCGTGCGCGGCGCGGCGAGCGCCGGCGGGGCGGTCAGCAGCGCGAGCGCCGCGGCCGCACCCAGGGCGAGGCGCACGCTCGCGCGCCTGCGGGTCTTGCTCTCCATCAGATGCCTCCCGGTTGGCTGGAACCCCTGTTGCACCGGAAAGCGTACCCATGCCCGGCCCGATCCAGCCCCACAGCAGATGGGTGCTGGCACCCATGGGCGCACAGTGCCCCGCGCGCCACGATGGCCGCATGCGGGGCCTCTACGTGCGGATGCTGCTGACGATGGGCCTGCTCGGCCTGCTCTACGTGCTGCTGGTCGTCGTGCTCCTGGCCGCCGGCGTGGGCACGGCGATGATGCTCGTGATCGTCGCGGGCCTCTCGCTCGCGCAGCTGTTCCTGTCCGACAAGCTCGCGCTGCGCGCGATGGGCGCGCGCGAGGTCTCGCCGCGCGAGGCGCCCGAGCTGCATGCGCTGATCGAGCGCCTGTGCGTGCAGGCCGACCTGCCGAAGCCGCGCGTCGCGATCGCGCAGACGAGCGTGCCGAACGCGTTCGCGCTCGGTCGCTCCCCCCGCAACGCGGTGGTGTGCGCCACGACCGGCCTGATCGACCTGCTCCAGCCGAACGAGCTCGAGGGCGTGATCGCGCACGAGCTCGCGCACGTCAAGCACCGCGACGTGCTGATCATGACGATCGCGAGCTTCTTCGCGAGCATCGCCGCGATGGTCGTGCAGATGGGGCTGTTCTTCGGCGGCGGCTCGCGCGACCGCGACGGCGCGCCGGCCTTCCTCGTCGTGCTCGCAGTCGCGATCGGCGTCTACGCGCTCTCGTTCTTCCTGATGCTCGCGCTCTCGCGCCACCGCGAGTTCGTCGCCGACCGCGGCGCCGCGCTCGTCACCGGCCGGCCGAGCGCGCTCGCCTCGGCGCTCATGACCATCGAGCGCGCGATGGCGCGCACGCCGCAGCGAGACCTGCGCGCCGCCGCCGAGATGAACGCGTTCTTCATCGTGCCCGCGCGCGCCAAGGGCTCGCTGCGCTCGCTGCTCTCCACGCACCCGCCGATGCAGCAGCGGCTCGCTGCGCTGGCGCGCATGGAGAGCGAGCTTCAGCGCCCGGCCGTCGCCGCCTAGGGTCCTCGTCGCCTGCAGCGCGCGGCCCGCGGCCTCGGGCCCGAGTCGCGATCCGCGAGTCGGGGAAGATCGAGACGGGGATGGGCCTCTCGCTCCGAAATCCGCCTGACACGAGGTTCGACCGCGGCGGCGGCCGAGGCTCATCGCTGCCGCCGCGGCGTTCGCGGCGCCGCATCGCGCTCGCGCTGGCGGCGCTTGCGCTCGCCGCGGTCGTCGTCGCGCTCACCGGCCTCTGGCTCGGCATCCGCCTCGCCGGCACGGACACGCGCGAGACACCGCTCGGCCGCGCGTCCGTGCAGGTGAGCGTGGCCTCGCACGGCGGCGTGGAGGCGTTCATCCCGGTCGCGGACTGGGGCCTTCGCTTCCATGCCTTCCGCGGCCCCGTGGTGCTGCACGTCGAGCCGCGGGCGGTCGACCGCCAGGCGGTCATCCGCGCGGTCTCCGGCGACCAGCACGTGCTCGCGGGCACCGAGGCGCAGCTGCGCAAGGCCGCGGCGCACGTCTCGATCTCCGCCTGGCTGTGGGGCGCGGGCATCGCGCTCGCGCTCGGCGCGCTCGTCGCGCTCGGCCTCGCGCACGCCACCCGCCGGCGCGCGATCGTGCTCGGCTTCCCGGTCGCGGTCTGCAGCATCGCGCTGCTCGTCGGCCTCGGCGTGCTGCTGCGCGTGCGCTCGACGTTCGACTCGCACGCCTTCGAGCACCCCGTCTTCTACGCGCGCGGCGCGGAGCTCGCGCAGCTCCTGCACGCCTCCTCGAAGGTCACCGCGACCCAGAACGGCTACACCTCGACGCTCGCCCAGACGCTCCAGGGCTTCGCGACGCTGCTCGAGGACTCGACGCTGCAGCGCGTCCCGCCCGGCAACCGCGACGCGCTGCTCGTCTCCGACCTGCACGGCAACGTGCTCGCGCTCGGGCCGCTGCGCCGCTACGCCTCCGGGCAGCCGATCTACTTCGTCGGCGACTTCGGCCAGACCGGCTCGGCGGCGGAGGCGAAGGCGCTCGTGCCGCGCGTCTCACGGCTCGGCGCGCGCGTCGTGGCGGTGTCCGGCAACCACGACTCCGGCCTGCTGATGCGCCGCCTCGCGCGCGCCGGGGTGACGGTGCTGACCGCGAGCGGGCGCCTGCGCGCGAACGGGAGCGTGAGCGGGCCGCCGGTCGTGCGTGTCGACGGCCTGCGCGTCGCCGGCTACGGCGATCCGTTCGAGTACCACGGCCCGGACCCCGCCGACCCGTCGCGGATCTACTCGTTCGCGGACCTCCCGGGCGGCGGCAAGCCGGAGTTCAACGACGCCGAGCAGCGGCTGATCGCGTGGGCACGCGGGCTGCGGCCGCGGCCGGACGTCCTGATGGTGCACGAGAACGGGCTCGCGCAGGGGCTCGCGCAGGCGCTGCACGCGCGCGGCTGGACGCATGCGCTGACGATCCTCACGGGCCACGACCACGTCCAGCACGTCGACCGCTACGGCGCGATCACGGTCGCCGACGCGGGCAGCGTCGGGGCCGGCGGCGTCTTCGGCGCCGGCCACACCTACATCGGTCTCGGGCAGCTGCACTTCGGCACGCGCCCGCCGGCGCTGCGGGCCGTGGACCTCGTCAAGTCCGACCCGTTCACCGGCGCCGCGCAGGCCGACCGCATCGTGATCGACTCGCAGGGCGTCTGCGGACCGGGCGCGATCCCGACCTGCTCGCCGCGCAGCGCCACCGGGCCGGCGGCGCGGCTGCTGCGCGTGCACCCCTGATGGCATAGGTTGCCGTGGTGGTCGGCGTGCGCCTGCGTCAGGTCGTGCTGGTGGCGGCAGAGCTCGCGCCCGTAGCCGACCGCTTGCGCGAGGAGCTCGGCCTCGGCGAGCCGTTCGCCGACCCGGGCGTCGCGGAGTTCGGGCTGCGCAACGCGGTCTTCGCGATCGGGGACACGTTCATCGAGGTGATCTCGCCGCAGCAGCCCGGGACGGCGGCCGGTCGCCATCTCGAGCGCCATGGCGGCGACGGCGGCTACATGCTGATCTTCCAGCTCGACGACCTCGAGGCCGCCCGCGCGCGGGCGGCGGACCTGGGCGTGCGGGTCGTCTGGCGGATCGACCTGCCCGACATGGCCGGCACGCACCTGCACCCGAGCGACGTCCCCGGCGCGATCGTCTCGCTCGACCGCCCCGTCCCGCCGGAGGCGTGGCGCTGGGGCGGGCCGGAGTGGACCGGCAGTGCCGGCGTGGGCGCGCCCGGCTGGGTCTGCGGCGCCACGATCGGCGTGCGCGACCCCGACGGGGCGGCGCAGCGCTGGGGCGAGGTGCTGGGCGTCGCGCCGCAGGACCGCGCGCTCGAGCTGGACGGCGGGCGCGTGCGCTTCGCCGAGGACCCGCAGCAGCGCGGCCTGACGCGCATCGGGATCACCCTGCCGGCGCACCTGCGCCGCGACCGCGACGCCGTCGAGATCGGCGGCGTGCGCTTCACATTGGAGGACGAGACATGACCGACGTGGTGCTGTGCGAGGTCCGCGACGGGGTAGCGCTGGTGACGCTGAACCGCCCCGACCGGCTGAACGCCTGGACGCAGGAGATGGAGCACGTCTACTTCGGCCTGCTCGAGGACTGCGGCGAGCGCGAGGACGTGCGCGTGATCGTCGTCACCGGCGCGGGCCGCGGCTTCTGCGCGGGCGCCGACATGGCGGAGCTCGAGGCGATCGGCGAGGGCACGCTCGAGGCCGGCGAGCACGAGCGCCGCCCGCAGACGCTCCCGCTCGGCGTCCCGAAGCCGATCCTCGCCGCCATCAACGGGCCGTGCGCGGGCATCGGGCTCGTGCAGGCGCTGATGTGCGACCTGCGCTTCGCGGCCACCGACGCGAAGCTGACGACCGCGTTCGCGCGGCGGGGGCTCGTCGCCGAGCACGGCATCTCGTGGGTGCTCCCGCGGCTCGTCGGCCCCGCGCGCGCGCTCGACCTGCTGCTCTCCGCGCGCGTCGTGCTCGGAGAGGAGGCAGCGCACCTCGGGCTCGTCAACCGCGCGCTGCCCGGCGAGGAGCTGCTGGGCTTCACGATGGACTACGCGCGCGATCTGGCGGCGAACTGCTCGCCGGCGTCGATGGCGACGATGAAGCGCCAGGTCTGGGGCGACCTCGAGCGCGGCCTCGCCGAGACGCTCGCGCGCGCCGACGAGCTGATGCTCGCCTCGTTCGGCGCGCCCGACTTCGCGGAGGGCGTGCAGAGCTTCCTCGCGCGCCGCGCGCCGGACTTCGCCCCGCTCTCCGCGCAGCGCTCGCGTGCCTGACGAGCTCGAGGAGCTGCTGCGGCGCCGCGCGCTGACCGAGGACGCCGCGCGCCCGGACGCCGTCGCCAGACGGCACGAGCGCGGCGGGCGCACCGCGCGCGAGAACGTCGCCGACCTCGTCGACCCCGGCTCGTTCGTCGAGTACGGGCGCTTCGCGATCGCCGCCCAGCGCGGCCGGCGCGAGCTCGCGGACCTGATCGCGCGCACCCCCGCCGACGGCCTCATCGCCGGCACCGCGCGCGTCGGCGGCCGGCCCTGCGCCGTCCTCTCCTACGACTACACGGTGCTGGCGGGCACGCAGGGCGCGCTCGGCCACCGCAAGAAGGACCGCCTGTTCGAGCTGATCGAGCGCATGCGCCTGCCGACGGTGTTCTTCGCCGAGGGCGGCGGGGGGCGCCCGGGCGACACCGACCACCCGGTCGTCTCCGCGCTCGACGTGCGCGCGTTCGCGCTGTGGGCGGGCCTCTCCGGGCTCGTGCCGCGGATCGCGATCGTCAAGGGCAACTGCTTCGCGGGCAACGCGGTGATCGCCGGCTGCGCGGACCTGATCGTCGCGACGCGCGATGCGTCGATCGGCATGGGCGGCCCGGCGATGATCGCGGGCGGCGGCCTGGGCGACTTCGCGCCCGAGGAGATCGGGCCGATCGAGATGCAGGCGCCCAACGGCGTCGTGGACGTCGTGGCCGCCGACGAGGCCGAGGCCGTCGCGGTGACCAAGCGGCTGCTCGGCCAGTTCGCCGGCCCGGGCGAGCCGGGCGAGGCCGCCGACCAGAGCACGCTGCGCGGCATGGTGCCCGAGCGCGAGCGCCGCGCCTACAAGGTCGCGCCGATCGTCGAGACGCTCGCGGACAGCGGCTCGGTGACGTTCCTGCGCGAGCGCTACGCGCCCGAGATGGTGACCGCGCTCGCGCGCATCGAGGGGCGGCCCGTCGGCGTGATCGCCAACAACACGATGGCAATGGCCGGCGCCGTCACCGCCGGCGCCGCCGACAAGGCCGCGCGCTTCCTGCAGCTCTGCGACGCGTTCGCGATCCCCGTGCTCTCGCTCGTCGACACGCCCGGCTACATGGTCGGGCCGAAGGCCGAGGCGGAGGCGCTCGTGCGCCGCGCCTCGCGCCTGCTCGTCGCCGGCGCCGCGCTGCGCGTGCCGCTGATCGCGGTGATCCTGCGCCGCGGCTACGGGCTCGGCGCGCAGGCGATGGTCGCCGGCTCGCTGCACGAGCCGGTGCTGACCGTCGCCTGGCCGAGCGCGCACCTCGGGCCGATGGGCCTCGAGGGCGCGGTGCGCCTCGGGCTGCGCAAGGAGCTCGAGGCGATCGCCGACGAGCAGGAGCGCGAGGCGCGCGTGCGCGAGGTCACCGCCGCCGCGCAGGAGAACGCGCGGGCGCTGAACGCCGCGAAGCTGTTCGAGATCGACGACGTGATCGACCCCGCCGAGACGCGCTCGCTGATCGCCTCCACGCTCGCCGCCGCGAGCGGCCGGCAGGTCGCGCCGCGCGGTCACCGCTTCGTCGATACGTGGTGATCGCGTCACTCCGATGTGGTGCATGACGGCGGCCGGGATGCCGCGCTAGGGTCCAGCGCATGCGGCGCCCAGGGGCGGGGCGCCATCCAGTCCAGCTAGGCATTCAGGAGGGGGAATGAAGGGATTCCACGGTCGCGTCTGCGCGGCCGTCCTCACGCTGTTCGCGCTGCTCGCATTCCTTGCGGCGCCCGCATTCGCGGCCGGGAAGGAGGGCGACGAGTCGATGGAGCTGCGGGCCTCGCTCGCAGCGTTCCTCGGCCCGCGCTCGGCTCCCGCCGCGACCGTCAACCCGCTCGCGTTCACCTCGGCGGCGGCTTCGTCGCTCGACATGCCGCCGATCAACGGCGCCACGTGGCAGGAGCTCGGGCCCTATCACTACAACCCCGACGCGTACCCGCAGTACCTCAACCCCGACAGCAACGTCGGCAGCGGCGGGGGCAACAACACCGGCCGCATCACCGGCGTCGCGGTGGCGCCCGACGGCAGCGTCTACGTCGCCGGGGCCGGCGGCGGCATCTGGCGCTCCGACGACGGCGGCAGCACGTGGACGCCGCTCTTCGACGACCAGGCGACCACCGCCGAGGGCACGGTCGCGGTCGTGCCGGACGACAGCCCCTCGGGCTACACCGTCTACGCCGGCACCGGCGAGCCGACGATCAACCTCGACTCCTACGCCGGGGTCGGCATCCTCGCCTCCAGCGACCGCGGGGCGAGCTGGCACGTGATCGGGGGCGACGGCCTGGCCGGCGCGGCGGTCTACAAGATCGTGCCGGACGGCAGCGCGCTGCTGGCGGCGACGAGCTACGGCCTCTACCGGCTCGACAGCCCGGACGGGACGTGGACGCGCGTGATCGGCAGCGACGCGAACAGCAGCGGCGACAACCGCCAGGTCCTCAACCTCGTCTCCGACGTGGCGGTGACGCCGCACACGAACGGCCAGGAGGTCGTGGCGCTCCGCGGCTGGCGCGCGGGCGCGGCGACCAACGGGCTGTACGTCTCCCGCGACGGCGGCCACACGTTCACGGGGCCGCTGCAGCCGCAGGGCTACGTGCCGCAGAACGCGCAGGGCCGCGCCACGCTGGCGTACTCCAGCGACGGCAAGAAGCTCTACGTGATGGTCGAGGACCCGGTGTCGTTCGCCCACGGCGGCGGCGGGACCGAGCTCGAGGGGATCTACCTCTCGACGCACGACGTCAGCGGGCCGTTCAACCAGATCGCGAGCCCGTCGGTGCTGATGAACAGCGGCTCGGCGCAGAAGCCGGGCTCGATCGGCCCGGGCTACAAGCCCGGCGTGCAGGCCTGGTACAACCAGTTCCTGATCGTCGATCCGAGCGACTCGAGCCACCTCTACGCAGGGCTCGAGGAGATCTACGAGACGACGAACGCGGGCAAGTCGTGGGTGACCGCGGCGCCGTACTGGAACCTCACGCTGAAGTGATTCGACCCCACGACGCCGACGTACGGCACGTGCCCGGACACGACGCACTCCGACCAGCACGCGGCCGCGATCGCGAACGGGCAGCTGTGGGTCGGCAACGACGGCGGCGTGTACTCGCGCCCGCTCTCGACGCACACCGCGGGCGGCGGGTGGACGGACCACAACGCCGCGCTCGGCACGCTCCAGTACTACTACGCCGACTCCGGCACGGTGGACGGCAACACCGTGCTGTGGGGCGGCCTGCAGGACAACGGCACCTCGAAGCAGGTCATCTCGAGCTTCGACCCGTTCGTCCAGGCCGAGGCCAGCCAGCCGTTCGGCGGCGACGGCGGGGCGACCCTCGTCGACCCGCAGGACGGCAACAAGGTCCTGACCGAGTACACGGACCTGACGCCGGCGATCACGCAGGACGGCGGCAAGACCTGGACCGACGTCACGCCGGGTGACCCCAACCCGCAGTTCATCGCGCCGATCGAGGCCGACTCGGCCTCGCCGTCGAGTGACCTGTACGCGGGCGGGGAGTTCCTGTGGCACTCCTCGAAGGGCTACGACACGACGGCCGCCGACTGGCAGAAGGTGTTCGACGCCGGCGCCGGGAACTCGATCTCGGCGATCGGCGTGAGCGGCGGCACCGGCTACGCGGCGTTCTGCGGGCCGTGCTGGCCGGGCTACACGTCGGGTACCGGGTTCCGTCGCGGCCTGATCGCGAACACCGGCGCGGACGGCACGTGGCACGCGCTCGACCTGTCGACCGTGCCCTCCGGATGCGACGCGGTGCCCGACCGCTACATCACGGGCATCGCGGTCGACGCGGCCGACGCGGACCACGCCTACATCTCGGTCTCGGGCTACGCCCGGCACTGGATGGTGGGGCCCGACGATCCGGGGGTCGGGCACGTGTTCGAGACCGCGGACGGCGGGACGTGCTGGCACGACGTCAGCGGGACGTTGATCGACGCCCCGGCCAACGACGTGCTGTTCCTCGGGAGCGGCAGGCTCGTCGTCGCGACGGACGTCGGCGTGTTCGCCTCCGGCGACGACGGCGCCACGTGGGGCAAGGTCGGCATGAACCTGCCGCACACGATCGTCGAGGACCTCGGCCTCACGCCGAGCGGCGACATCCTCGCCGCGACGCACGGCCGCGGCCTCTGGCAGATCTCCCAGGACGCGCTGACACCGGCGTCCTGAGCCTGTGCGCGGGGGCCGGCGGGCTTCGGCCCGCCGGCCCCTCATGCGCAACTACGAGAGACTGCGCCGCATGCAGCAGCCGCAGATGCCGGACGTTCCAGGGGTCTCGCACCGCGACGTGATCGTGCGCGGCGTCCGCATGCACGTGGCCGAGGCGGGCGACGGGCCGCCGCTGCTGCTCCTGCACGGCTGGCCGCAGCACTGGTGGAGCTGGCGGCGGCTGATCCCGGAGCTCGCCCGCGAGTACCGGGTGCTCGTGCCGGACCTGCGCGGCTGGGGCTGGTCGGACGCGCCGCCGGGGCGCTACGCCAAGGCCGAGTGGGTCGAGGACGTCGTCGCGCTGCTCGACGCCGAGGGCATCGGGCGCGCGCGCGTGATCGGCCACGACTGGGGCGGCTGGGTCTCGTTCCTGCTCGCGCTGGCGCACCCCGAGCGCGTCGAGCGGCTCGTCACGCTCGACATCCCGCCGCCCTGGCGCGGGCGCCCGCGCCCGCGCGACCTGCTGCTGCCCGTGTTCATGGCCTACCAGCTCCTGGTCGGCTGCCCGGGGCTGGGGCCGCGGACGATGACCTCCGGGCGCGGCTTCGTGCGGGCGATGATCCGCGGCGGCAGCGCGCGGCGCGCGCACTGGGCCGACGAGGAGCTCGACGTCTACGCCGACGTGCTGCGCGTCCGTGCGCGCGCCGAGGCCAGCTCGCGCTGCTACCGGACGTTCCTCACGCGCGAGATGCCCGCGATGCTGCGCCGGGGCGACCGCTCGCAGGAGCTGCTCGTGCCGACGCTGCTGCTGATGGGCGCCGCCAGCCCGCTGAAGCGCGCGCTCGACCCCCGGCCGAGCCGCAACCTGCGCGTCGAAAGCGTCCCCGGCGCCGGGCACTTCCTGCCCGAGGAGGCGCCGGAGGCCGTGCTCGAGCGCGCGCTGCCGTTCCTCGCCGAGCGGTAGGAAACGCGCCGTCGGGCGCCGCTCGGCGGTGCAAACGCCGCCGTTCGTCGTACTCTGCCTACCGGTCATCCGTCCAAAGTGGATGCGCCGCCGCCGGACGCGCGCTATCACTTGCGCAAGGCGGCCACGGGCGGTCGCCGGGTTCTGGACACGGAGGTCCCCCAGATGCGCACACCCATCTCCCTTGCAGCCGGCATCGCCACCCTCGCGGCGCTCGCCCTCCCCTCGGCCGCGTCGGCGTCGTATTCGGGCGCCGTGCTGGCCAACTCGCCGGTCGCGTTCTACGAGCTGAACGAGACGGCGGGCACGACGGCGGCCGACACCGGCACCGCCGGCGCGGCCGCGAACGGCACCTACAGCAACGCCACCCTCGGCGTCGCGGCACCGTTCGCCGACGCCGGGACGGCCGTCACGCTCGGCACCTCGGGCACGATCGCGGCGACGCTCCCGTCGGGCAGCTCGGTCCAGACGATCGAGCTCTGGGTCAACCCCTCGGTCCGATCCGGCCAGAGCTTCGTCACCTACGACGGCCAGTGGAGCGTGGGGATCGCGCCGAACGGCGGCGCCGGCGTCACGCCGAGCATGAAGCGCAAGCTGGTGCTCGCCGACGCCGCCGGCAACCGCGTCAACTCCAAGATCACGCTGCCCGCCGGCGCGTGGACGATGGTCGACGTGACGCTGAACGCGAGCACGAACCAGATCGCCTTCTACGTCAACGGCGGCGCGGTCGCGAAGAGCGTCACGGCGCCCGCGGGCTTCACGTTCCCCGCCGCCCCGAGCAGCGCGACCGCGCTGACGATCGGGCCGGGCGCCGGCAAGAACGGCACGAAGATCGACGAGGTCGCGCTCTACCCGACGGTCCTCACGCAGCAGCAGCTCCAGTCGCACTTCAGCGCCTCCCCGCTGCCGGACCTCGCGACCGCGCCGACCCTCTCGCCGCTGACCGGGATCGACGTCGGCGCCACGCTTACCTTCACCCAGGGCACCTACAACGGCACCGGCATCACCCTGAGCGACACCTGGTACCGCTGCAACGACGCGGTGACAGACCCGAGCGTCTCGCCGTGCGCGGCGATCGCGACCGTCAGCGGCGGCAACAGCACCTACAAGCTGCAGGCCGCGGACGCCGGCTTCACGATCATGGTCGAGGAGACCGCGACGAACGCGGCCGGCTCGATCGTCACCGACACGCCCGAGACCGACGCCGTCGGCACGCCGACGACCAGCACCAACCCGCCGCCACCGGGCGACGGCGGCAACCCGCCGGTCGTGATCGGAGCCTCGGGCGCCGCCCCGGCCCCGGCCCCGGGCGGCGGGACGACCAGCGGGACGACCGGCAGCTCGAACAGCTGCGTCGCGCACTTCGCCTCGGTGAAGGCGCGCACGGCCCGTGTCGGCAAGCGCTCCCTGCGGCTGAGCTTCGCGTCGAAGACGCGCATGCTCAAGCTCACCGCGCCGAAGCGCAGCGTCGCGTCGGTCACCTACAAGCTCGACGGCAAGCGCCTGCGCGCCTCGAAGAAGGCGCCCTACAAGGCGGTCGTCTCGCTCAAGGGCCTGCGGACGGGCCACCACACGCTGAAGGCGGTGGTCAAGCTCCGCGCCGGCAAGGCGCGCACGCTGACGCTGCGCCTCAGCCTCAAGGGCTGCTAGGGGGAAAGCGGCCGGAGCGCCCCGGCCGGCGGCAGTGCGCGCCGCCGGCCGGGCCACCGGCCCGACCGATAGGTTTCCGGCGATGCAGCACCGCTTCCAGCAGGTCTACATCGAGACCTCGCGCCACCGCATCGCCGGCAAGCTCACCCTCGCGCGGGACGGCTACCGAAGCCGTCTCTCGGATTACCTGAACGCCTCCGAGCGCGACTTCATCTCGCTCACCGACTGCATCGTCGAGCTGATCGGGTCCGACGCCGGCGGCACCCACCACCCCTTCATCGCCGTCTCCCGGCGCCACATCGTCTTCGCGATCCCGCAGGGCGAGGGGCAGGACGGGGAGGCCGAGGCCTAGCACGAGGAGGGCGGCCGCGCCGGAGCGCGACCGCCCGTCCCCTGGTCAACCCAAGGCGGCAAAGCCTTGGGAACCTCCCAACGTACCCCGTTACGCTCAAGCGATGCACGTCGCCGAGCTCTGGCGCTACCCCGTGAAGTCGCTCCAGGGCGAGCAGCTCGAGCAGGCGGCGATCGGCAGCCACGGGATCGAGGGCGACCGCCGCTTCGCGATCTACGACTGCGAGAGCGGCTTCGGCCTGACCGCACGGCGCGTGCCCGAGCTGCTCTTCGCCGCCGCGCGCCTGCGCGAGGACGGCAGCGCCGAGATCACGCTGCCCGACGGCTCGCCCGCCCGCGACGACGAGGCGCTGAGCGCCTGGCTCGGGCGGCGGGTCGAGCTGCGAGCCGGTGGCGGGAGCGGGGCCCTGCGCTTCGAGAACCCGGTCGACTTCGAGCGCGAGGAGCGCGGCTGGGAGCCGTTCGAGGGCGCGGCGGGCGCGTTCCACGATTCCGCCCAGGTGCGCGTCTCGCTCGTCTCGACCGCGACGATCGGGGATTGGGACCGGCGCCGCTTCCGCGCGAACGTGCTGCTCGAGGGCGCCGGCGAGGACGAGCTGGTGGGCTCGTCGGTGCGGCTCGGCGAGGCCGAGCTCGAGATCGGGCGCCGCCTGGCGCGCTGCGTGATGACCACGCGCGCGCAGCCCGGCGGCATCGAGCGCGACCTCGACGTGATGCGCACGCTCGCGCGCGAGCGCGACGCGCGCATCGCGGTCGGCGCGACCGTCGCGCGGCCGGGCATCGTGCGCGTCGGCGACGCGCTCGACACCCGGCCTGCTGCGGCCGCGCGCGGCTAGATCGGCGCAGAGTTCGGCGTCACCGTCACGGTGATCGGCGCCGATGCCCCACGCTGGTTCTCCGGCCCGCCCGGGATCAGGACCCGGAAGACCTTCGTGCCCGGCACCGCGACGCGGCGCGTGAGCGTGAACGTCGAGCCGCTGAGCACGCGCGCCTGCGCGACGTCGTGCCAGTCGTCGCCGCGCGCGTTGTGCATCTGCAGGTAGATCACGTGCCCCGTCTTGTCGGGCGAGACGGCCCCGGTGAACGTGAGCGTGCTGCCCGCGACGACGCGGGTGGCGTTCACGCTCGCCGTCACGACGTCGCGCACGCCCTCGAACAGGACCGCGCTGCGCTTCGGCTTCGCCACCACCCGGTAGAAGGTGCTCGCGACGGGCGTCTGGGTGAACGAGTAGCCGCCCGAGGCGTCGGTCATGCCCTGCGCGGCCGGCGCGAAGCGCCGCCCCGCCGTGCGCGCCATCAGCGTCACCGGCTGCGGCGAGCTCACACCCGCGACCGTGCCGCTCAGCGTCACCGACTGGCCCTCGTCGAGCGGGTTCGCGGACGCCGTCAGGGTCAGGGCCGGGTTCTCGCGCTGCTCGATCTGGAGCGAGAGCACGTTCGACGGGCTGCGCAGGTTGCGCCGCGTGCGCGGCAGCACGACGCGCACGTTCGCGTCGCCCGGCACCCGGAAGCGGTGCACGATCGTGTACGCGCCGCCGGCGCCGATGCGCCCACGGGTGATCGTGTGCCAGTCGTCGCCGCCGCTGGCGGCGCTCTGGCGCTGGAGCAGGACGACGTGGCCGGCGTGGGGCGGCGTGACCGTGCCCGTGAACGTGGTCGGCACACCGGTGTCGACGTTCGTGGACGCGGGGCCCTGGAGCGTGACGAGCGCGAAGACGCGCTCGTGAACCGTGCGGCTGCGCCGGCCGTCCACGCGCACGAACCAGTTGCGGTTGCTCGTCACGACGCCGTCGGCGCGCGAGAACTCGTAGCGGCCGGCGGAGTCGGCCGTGGTGCGCTGGACCGGCGTGAAGCGCGGCGCGGGATTGACGCGGTGCCACAGGACCACCCGCGACCCCGGCGGGGCCGTGCCGAAGATCACGACCGGGTCGCCGGCCGTGGTCGGGTTCGGCGCCGCGCCGATCGTCGGACGCTGCTGCGCCTGCGCGGCGGTGGCCGACAGTGCCCAGACCGCCGCCGTCAGAGCGGCGAGGCGTGCTCCCTTGGATGCCATCATTCCTCCTCCTGGTGGGATCTGTACGAGCTTGGCGTTCGTACGAACCCACCAGGGCCTTTGAGGATGCGCCGGCCCGCGCGGGAGCGGAGAGGGAGGGATTCGAACCCTCGAACGAGGTTGACCCCCGTTACGCGATTTCCAGTCGCGCCCGTTCAACCGCTCCGGCACCTCTCCGGGATGTGAGCGGCGACGAAGGGTATCGACCGCGCCGCGCGCCTCAGATCTGCCAGGCGCCGCCGCGCAGGACCGGCACGCGCTCGCCGGCCGCGGTCACGCCGTCGACGCCGACCTCGTCGCCGCCGATCATGAAGTCGACGTGGATGCCGCTCGTGTTGAGGCGCTCGCGGTCCTCCTCGCCGGCGGTGAACTCGTAGGCCTCGCCGAGCGCGATGTGGCTCGCCGCGTTCTCGTCGAGCAGGGTGTCGAAGAAGACGGTCTCCAGCGCGCCGATCCGACCCTCGCCGTCCACGAGCGCGACTTCGCCCAGACGGCAGGCGCCGGCGTCGCGCTGCACGTAGGAGCGCAGGACGTCGGCGCCGGACTCGGCGTCGATGCGCACCGCGCGCCCCTCGCGGAACTCGACCTCGAGGCCGCGGATGATCGAGCCGCCGAGCACCAGCGGCTTCGTCGCGCGCACGACGCCCTCCGTGCGCACCGGGTCAGGCGCGCCGAAGACCTCCTCCGACGGGAGGTTCGGCATGTGCTCGATGCCATCGATGGTCTCGAAGCGCGCGGCCATGAAGCGCGTGCTCGGCAGGAGGCCCACCGTCAGGTCGGTGCCCGGGCCCTCGAAGCGCAGCGCGTCGAAGTCGCGCCCGGTGAGGCGCGCCGCGGCGGCGACGAGGGCGTCGGCACGCTCGCGCCAGGCCGCGATCGGGTCCTGCTCGTCGAGGCGGCAGACGTGCAGGATCTCCTCGCACAGGCGCGCGTAGGCCTGCTCCGGGCCTAACTCCGGATGCACCAGCAGCGCCCACTCCGGCGTCGGGCACGGCACCGCCGTCCAGTTCGTCGTGCGCTCGTTGACGATGCGCCCGGACTCCGGCAGGGCAGGCAGCTGGTCCTTGCCCGCGCGCGCCGGGTCGACGTCGTCGAGCAGCCTGGGATGCGCCGGCCCCGTCAGGCCGACGCGCGCGCAGCGCTGCCGGCCGATCTCCACGATCCGCTCGCCGTACCACGGCGGGACGAACCCGAGCGTGTCCTCCTCGGCGTGCAGCAGCCGCGCACGCTTGACGTGCATGTCGAAGTAGGTCACGTCGACGAACTTCGCGCCGTGGCGGTAGCCGCTGTCGGCGATCGCGCGCGCCATCGCCTCCTTGCCGATCTCCGCGCCCACCGTGAGGATCTGCCCGGGCTGCAGGTTGGCGGCGAAGCCGACCGTCAGGTCCGCGAAGCGCCGCAGCGTCTCCGCGTCGAAGCCGTTGCCGCCACCGCTCATCGAGGCCACCCTACCCCGCGCTCAGTCGAACAGATCGAGGACGCGCTCGACGGGGCGCGCCAGCACCGCGCGATCGCCCCGCTCGACGATCGGGCGCTGTAGCAGCTCGGGGTGCTCGGCCATCAGCGCGATCAGCCGGTCCTCGCCGACCGCAGGGTCCTCGAGGCCGAGCTCGGCGACCAGCGGCTCGCGCGTGCGCAGCGCCTCGCGCGCGGAGATCCCGGCCTTGCCCAGCAGCTCCCGGATGCGCTCCTCCGAGATCCCCTCGACGTGGTACTCGACGCGGTCGAAGTCGACCCCGCGCTCGGCCAGGAGCTCGGCCAGGCGGCGACAGGTGCTGCACGTGCGCTTCTCGTAGACGGTCAGCTCGCTCACGCCACCGGCAGTCTAGATGTGACCCGCCGGCCTCAGCCGTCCCGCGCGGGCGCGAGCGGCAGCTCGATCCCCACGCGCGCCCCGCCGAGCGGCGAGGCGTCGGCGAACGCCGTGCCGCCGTGCGCCTCGGCGATCGCGCGCACGATCGCGAGGCCGAGGCCGGCGCCGCCCGCGTCGCGGGCGCGGCCGCCGGCGCTGCGGTGGAAGCGGCCCCAGACGCGCTCGCGCTCCTGCGCCGGGATGCCCGGCCCGTCGTCGTCGACGAGGATCCGCACGCGCCCGCCCGACGCGACCGCGCCGACGCCGATGCGCCCGCCGGGCTCCGTGTGCGCGATCGCGTTGCGCAGCAGGTTGCGCAGCGCCTGCGCGAGACGGTCCGGATCGGCGCGCACCGTGAGGTCCGGAACCACCTCGAGCTCGAAGGCGCGGTCGGCCGTCGGTTCGATCGCGTGCACGAGCTCGCGCAGGAACGCGGGCAGCCGCACGGCGGCCGGCCGCAGGAAGCGCGGCTCGCCCGCGGCGGCGAGGATCAGCAGGTCGTCGACCATCCGGCTCATGCGCTCGACCTCGACGCGCACCATGCGCTCCACGCGGCGCACCTCCTGCGCGTCGGGGCGCTCCTGCATGGCGAGCACCTCGAGCTGGCCGCGCACGACGGTCAGCGGCGTGCGCAGCTCGTGCGAGGCGTCGGCCACGAACGCGGCCTGGCGCGCGAACGCGTCCTCGAGGCGATCGAGCATGTGGTCGAAGGACTCGGCCAGCACGCGCACCTCCCCCGCCGTGTCCGCCACCCCCATGCGCGGCGACAGCTCGCCCGCGTCGACGCGCGCGGCGACGCCCGCCATGCGGCGCAGCCGGCGCGTCACGCGGTCGGCCAGCAGCGCGCTGAGCAGCGTGCCGACGACCAGCGCGACCGGGATCGCGACGAGCGCCGCGTTCGCGACGCCGCGCTGCGCGCGGTGCAGCGGCTCGAGCGACTCGCCGGCGGCGATCTTCGCCACCGGCAGCCCGTCGCGCGTGACGGCGCGCACGAGCAGGCGGATCTCGCCGGCGTCCGGCAACTCGACCGTGCGCACCCCCGGCGGGGCCGCGAGCACGCGCCGCGCGGCCGCGTTCTCCTCGTCCTGGCGCTCGAGCGGCTCCCCGTCGTCGGCGCGCGCGGTGCCGAGCAGCTCGGGCTCGTTGGTCACCACCGGCCGTCCCGGCACCACCGCGTAGAGGACGTGCGCGGAGGCGGTGAACGGCCGCGCCGCGAGGAAGCGCTGCGCGCGCGCCGCCACCTGCCCGCCGCTCGTCGCCGGCAGCACGTGCGCGGCGAACGCGTCGAGGTCGCCGCGCAGGTCGCGGTCGACCTGGATCCGAAGGTCGTGGCCGACGCCGCGGTAGATCGCGGCGAACGTGGCGCCGAGCACGATCAGCAGGATCAGCGCGACGCCGCCGGCCAGCCGCGGCCGCAGGCCGAGCGGGCGCCGCGCCCGCCTAGACGTCGTCCCGCCCACCCGCGACGAGCCGGTAGCCCATCGAGCGCAGCGTCTGGATCGGGGCGGGCCGCTCCGGCAGCGCGAGCTTGCGCCGCAGGTAGCCGACGTAGACCTCGACGATGTTCGTCCCTGGATCGAAGTCGTAGCCCCAGACCGCGCTCAGCAGCTGCTCGCGCGAGAGGACCTGGTTCGGGTGGCGCAGGAAGTGCGTGAGCAACTCGAACTCCTTCGCCGACAGCCGCACGGGCTCGCCGTCGCGCGTCACCTCGCGCGTGAGCAGATCGACGTCGATCCCGGCCGCGCTCAGGCGCGAGGCGGCGACCTGCGCGGGCGCGCGCAGGTGCGCGCGCACGCGCGCCGCGAGCTCGGCGAACGCGAACGGCTTGACGATGTAGTCGGTGGCGCCGGCGTCGAGCCCGGCGACGCGATCGGCGATCTCGCCGCGGGCGGTGAGCATCAGGACCGGCAGCGCGGGCTTGCGCGCGCGGATCGCGCGCAGCACGTCGAGGCCGTCCTTGCCCGGCAGCATCGCGTCGAGCACGACGAGGTCGACCTCGCTCGAGAGCGCGCGCGCCTCGCCGCTGGGACCGTCGCTCGCGACGTCGACGCTGTGGCCCTCGGCGCGCAGGCCGCGCTCGACGAAGTCCGCGATCGCGCCCTCGTCCTCGACCACCAGGATCCGCATCCGTCGCGAACCCTACGACCGGGCGCGGGCGGCGGCGCGGGCGCGCTCGAGGCGCAGCGCCAGCGTGGGGCAAGCCTTGACCGCGCGCAGCGCGTGCTCGCGCAGCGCGGGCGGCACCGTCTCGGGGTCGAGGATCGGGTAGCCCCAGTCGTCGAGCGCGATCTGCTCGGGGAACAGCTCCGCGCACAGGCCGTGGCCCGTGCACGCGATCGGGTCGAGCACGAGGCGCTCGGGATCCTTGGGGCTCATGCGGCCTTCGCCGCCCCCGCCCGCGGCAGCCGCAGCGCCTGCACCGAGCACGCGCGGCACGGGCCGCGGCGCGCGTGGTCCGAGAGCTCCTGCGCGAAGACGCGCGTGGCGCTCGCGATCATCCGCGCGGTGCCGTCCGGGTGGTGGCAGGCGCCGCGGCGCTGCACCATCCACAGCCAGCGCTGGAGGCGATCGGCGTCGCCCTGCACGGCGCGGCCGGTCGCCTGGCGCTCGAGCAGGTCGGCGAGCGCCGGCAGGCCGTTCGCGCAGGGGCCGCACTGGCCCGCCGACTCGCCGGCCATCCAGCGCGCGAGCCGGGCGGTCTCGGCGACGCCGCAGGCGGTCGCGCCGAGCGCGAACACGATGCCCGCCCCGACCGTCGCGCCGAGCGGGCGCAGCGCGATGTCCGCGAGCTGCACGTGCGCGTCGGACGCGTCGAGCCAGGCGCCGAAGTACCCGCCGACGAGCAGCGCCCGCAGCTCCTCGAGCGGCCCGCCGGCGGTCTCGAGCACGCGCGCGAGCGGCGTGCCGAGGTCGATCTCGTAGACGCCCGGCGCCTGCACTGCGCCGGCGACCGTGACGAGCGTGGTGCCCGGCTGCTCCTGCGTGCCGCGCTCGCGGAACCAGGCGGCGCCGTAGCGCGCGATCAGCGCGAGATGCGCGAGCGTCTCGGCGTTGTGGACGAGGGTCGGGCGGCCCTGCAGCCCGCGCTCGACCGGCAGCGGCGGCTTGACGCGCGGCTTCGCGGGCCGGCCCTCGAGGTGCGCGAGCAGCGCGCTCTCCTCGCCGGCGACGTAGCCGGGCGCGGCGGCCCGCAGCTCGACCTCGGCGGGGGCGCGGCCGAGCGCGCGCCGCTCGCGCAGCGCGGCCGCCACGAGCGGGAGGCTGCCCTGCGGCGCGACGAGCACGATCTCGCGCACGGCGAGCGCGTGCGCGGCGGCCTGCGCGCCGTCGAGCACCAGGTGCGGCGTGCGCGTCAGCAGCACGCGGTCCTTCATGCCCATCGGCTCGCTCTCCGCGCCGTTGACGACGAGCACCGGGCGGCGGCGGCCGAGGTTGTGCGCCTTGACCGCGCTCGGGAAGCCGGCGCCCCCGCGGCCGCGCAGGCCCGCGGCCTCCAGCTCGCGCAGCAGCCGCTCGCGCTCGAGCGACGGCGGCGGGCCGTGGAGCTCGACGTGGCGCTCGAGCGAGAGCGGGTCGCGCCCGCTGAGGCCTGCGAGCAGGCGGGCGCTCACGTGCCCCCCGCCCCGGCCGGCGCCAGGCGCGCGGCGCCCGCGACCGCGCCGCCCTGCCGGTCGACCTGGAGGTCGAGCGCGAGGTCGAGTGCGCGCGAGCCGCCCGTGCGGTCGCGCAGCGAGGCCGTCAGGTGGCTCCCTTGGAGGCTCGCGACCGGGCCGGTGAAGCGGTCCGGCGCCGACGGCGTGCCGAGGGTGACCTGGCCGTCGCTGAGGCTCAGGCCGCCGCCCTCGAGCGCCTGCCCGTGGAGGTCGACCTGGAGCGTGCGCAGCGGTCCGCTGCCGAGCGAGAGCGCGAAGCGCAGCAGGGCGGCGCCCGTGGCGTCGACGGACTCGTGCAGCCGCCCGCTGATGCTCGTCTCCAGGGGTGTCGCCGGCGCCTGCGGACGCCTGGCCACGGACGCCGAGCGCGCGGCTACGACGATCGCGCCCGGCAGGTCGGCGGCCGGCGTGCCGGACCGCCGCGCCCAGCCCTTCGCGAGCGGCCCCGCCGGCAACCAGACCGCGACGGCGATGCCCGCCGTGACGAGGCCGCCGAGCGCGCCGATCCGCGCGCCGAGGTGCTCGGGCCGGCCACCGGCGATGCGCGCGAGGATCGCTGCGGTGACGGCGGCGGCGCAGAGCAGGCTGACGATCAGCATCCAGCCGCCGCGGATGTCGCTGCCCGTCCCGAGCCCGTGCACGAACGCCAGCGGCCAGCAGGCGTAGGCGGCCCAGTGGACCGCGCGCCATGTGCGCGGCCCGATCCGGCCGCGCAGCAGGCTCGTGATCACGAGCGCGATCAGCAGGTCGAACGCCAGCGCACCGAGGCCGAGCCAGAGCGGCCGGTAGCGCCCGATGAACGGCACCACGGCGTCGACGATCGCGATCGGGGCGAACGAGTCGAGGACGGCGGTGACGATGTGGATCGCGACGGTCAGCACGACGAGCAGCGAGACGGTCCGGTGCAATCCGTCGACCACGAAGCGCGGCATGCGCGGCGTCGCGAACCGGCGGACGTCGACGACGCCGAGCACGAGCGAGAGGGTCAGCAGCACGAGCGTCACCGCGCCCGTGCCGCGGGTCAGGTACCACAGCGCCTTGCCGCCCTGGCCGATCGTGGCGAGCGGGAGCGCGTGGGTCATGCCGCCTGCGCCTCCGGCGCCCAGCCGCAGAGCGTCGTCACCGCGCCGTCGCCGGCGACGAGCCGTGACGGCAGGCCGTTCGCCTCGAGCCACGCCGTCGCCCCCGCGCCGAGCACGATCGCCGCGGTGCTCGCGACGTT
>DASTWP010000092.1:0-5503 GCA_035765835.1 Solirubrobacteraceae bacterium | reverse complement strand
GCTCGGCGGGCTCGAGCGCGCGGTGGCGGTCCACGACGCGCTGCGCTCCCATCTGCCCGAGCTCGCGGCGCTCGCGGCGAACGCGCCGTTCTACGAGGGGGGCGACAGCGGCCTGGGCTCCGTGCGCCCGGAGCTCGCCGGCCTGCTGCCGCGCCAGGGCGTGCCGCCGGCGCTGCGCAGCGCCGCCGCGCTGGCGGAGGCCTACGCCTGGGGCGCCGCGGCGGGCGCGTTCGCGCCCGCGCAGTGGTGGTGGGAGCTGCGGCTGCACCCACTGCACGGGACGGTCGAGGTGCGCGTGCCGGACACGCAGGCCACCGTCGCCGACGCCGCCGGGATCGCGGCGGCCGTGCACGCGCTCGTGACGCTGCTCGCCGAGCGCTTCGACGCGGGCGAGCTGCCGCCCCTGGCGCCGGGGTGGCGGATCGAGCAGAACCGCTGGTCGGCGTGCCGGCACGGCCTCTGCGGCGCGATGGCGGACCTGCGCGGCGGCGGCAGCGAGCCCACGCGCGCGCGTGTGCGGGCGTTGCTCGACGAGCTCTCCGCGCCCGCCGCGCGTGCCGGCTGCGCGGTCGAGCTCGCACACGCGCGCGCGCTCGCCGAGCAGGGCGGGGCCGAGCGCCAGCGCGCGGCGGCCGGGGACGACGGGGCGCGCGCGGCGGCCGCCTGGCTTGCCGGGCGCTTCCTCGGGTAATGCCGGAGCATGGAGCGGCTGCCAGAGCCACGCGGGGACGTGAGCGCGCTGCTGCTGGCCGGGCTCGCACGGGCCCCGCACGAACTGCCGCCGCTCGCCGCGCCGGCGGTCTCGGACCCGATCGGCGACGAGGACCTCCAGCTCGCGCTCTACCTCTGCTACGAGCTGCACTACCGCGGGCTGCCCGGCGCCGACGCGCGCTGGGAGTGGGAGCCCTCGCTGCTCACGCTGCGCGCCCGCCTCGAGGAGCGCTTCGAGCACGGGCTGCACGCAATCGCGGGGCCGCCCGCAGTCGAGCGCCTCGCGCCGGAGGAGATGGATCTCGCGCTGCGCGCGGTCGCCGAGGCCGACGACGCACCGTCGCTGTCCCGCTACCTCGAGCGCCACGGGACCGTCGCGCAGGTGCTCGAGTTCGTCGTGCACCGCTCGGCCTACCAGCTCAAGGAGGCCGATCCCCATTCGTGGGCGATCCCGCGCCTTCACGGCCCGCCGAAGGCGGCGCTCGTGGAGATCCAGGCCGACGAGTACGGGGGCGGCCGCCCCGAGCGCGTGCACGCGCGGCTGTTCGCGGACACGATGGACGCGCTCGGCCTCGACAGCGCCTACGGCGCCCATCTCGACCACATCCCGGCGGTGACGCTCGCGACCGTCAACCTGATGTCGCTGTGCGGCCTGCACCGGCGCCTGCTCGGCGCGATCGTCGGCCACCTCGCGCTCTTCGAGATGACCTCCTCGGTGCCGAACCGCCGCTACGCGCGGGCGCTGCGCCGCCTGGGCTTCACGGACCCGCGCGCGACCGCGTTCTTCGACGAGCACGTCGAGGCCGACGCGGTGCACGAGAACGTCGCCGCGGTCGACCTCGCGGGCGGGCTCGTGCGGCAGCGGCCGGAGCTCGCCGGCGACGTGCTCTGGGGCGCGCGGGCGCTGTTGGCGCTCGAGGGCCGCTGGGCCCGGGCGTTGCTCTCAGCGTGGGAGCGCGGGCGCTCCTCGCTGCGCGTCCCGCTCGGCGGCGCTGGGGGCGCGCCAGCCGGTGAGCTTGTGCGTGCCGTCGCAGAAGGGCCGTGAGCGCGAGCGCCCGCAGCGGCAGAGCGCGACGGTGCCGCGCTCGACGGCGATCTCCTCGCCGTCCTGCGTCGTGATCCGGAACGGGCCGCGCACGAGCAGCGGGCCGTCGCGGTAGGGGGTGATCGTCGCTTGCTCCACGCCCGGCGCCGTTCCCGCTGCGCGCGGTTTCGACGCGCCCGCCGCGTCTGTCGAGCCGCGAAGCGGTAGAAGTCGCGGGTGCTCCTCGACGGCCGCAGGCTGCTGATCACCGGTGTGCTCACCGAGAGCTCGATCGCCTACGCGGTCGCGCAGCGTGCGCTCGAGGAGGGGGCGGAGATCGTGCTGAGCGGCTTCGGGCGCGGCCTGCGGATCACCGAGCGGATCGCCAAGCGCCTGCCGCGCGAGCCCGATGTGCTCGAGCTCGACGTCAACGACGAGGCGCATCTCGCCGCCGTGGCCGAGGAGCTCGGGCGCCGCTGGGGCGCGCTGGACGGCGTGCTGCACGCGATCGCGTTCGTCCCCGGCGACGCGCTCGGCGGGCGCTTCCTGAGCGCGCCGCCCGAGTCCGCGATCGAGGGCTTCCGGACGAGCGCGTTCAGCCTCAAGGCGCTGGCGGCGGCACTCGCGCCGCTGCTCGAGCGCGCGGCCGCGCCCGGCGGCGCGATCGTCGGCCTGGACTTCGACGCGTCGGTCGCCTGGCCGGCCTACGACTGGGCGGGCGTCTCGAAGGCCGCGCTGGAGAGCGTCAGCCGCTACCTCGCGCGGGACCTCGGCCCGCGCGGTGTGCGCTGCAACCTCGTCTCGGCGGGCCCGCTGCGAACGATGGCCGCGGGCTCGATCGAGGGCTTCGACGTGCTCGCCGACGCATGGCCCGCAGGCGCGCCGCTGGGCTGGGACCTCGAGGATCCCAGCCCGGTCGCGGACGCATGCCTGTTCCTGCTCTCGCCGCTGTCCCGGATGGTCAGCGGCGAGATCCTGCACGTCGACGGCGGGCTGCACGCCGTCGGCGCGTGGGCGGCTCCGCCGCCCCCTACGCCGCCGGCGTGATGCGGTGGTTGCCCCTGAACAGGTCCTCGGGGTCGTACTGCGCCTTCGCGGCGCGAAGGCGGTCGATGACGCCGTCGGCGTAGAAGCCGGCCGGGTCCTCGCGCGCGCTCTCCGCGAAGTTCAGGTAGTCGCGGCCGCTCAACCACGGCCCGAGCGCGCCCTTGACCTCCGGGATCGCGGCCCTGACGGCCGCGCCCATCTCCGGCGTCATCGCCATCCCGACGGCGAACATCGCGTAGGGCTCGGCGATTGCGGCCAGCGCGCCGTGGTGCTCCTGCGGCCGCGCGACGGCGCCGCCGAGCTGGCGCAGCTCGATCATCAGCAGCGGTGAGTCCGACCCGGCGCCGCCGATCGCGACCATCGCGTCGATCGCCTCGTCGGGCAGCTCCGCGACGAGCGCGCCGTCGCCGATGCCCGGCGCGGGCTCGGGCGGGTCCATGTGGATGTGGATCAGCGCGTAGGTGGGGATCGTGTCGAACCCGTCGATCTCCGGCTCCAGGTCGCGCAGTGGCGACAGCAGCGCAGCCGCCTGCTCGGGGTCGCCGAGGATCGCGCCGTCGATCGCGACGAACGAGCGCCCGCGCACGATCTCGGGGATCTGCTCGAGCGGCGGCAGGTTCAGCAGCCGCGCCGAGGTCGTGACCTCCTCCGGCGCGCTCGCCGTCCAGTCGCGCCACGCGCGCAGGACCTCGGGCGCGCGCTCGATCGGCCACAGCAGCATGCCGGCGTAGGCGGTCGCGACGTCGAAGAGCGCGAGCTCGACCGCGGTCACGACGCCGAAGTTGCCCCCGCCGCCGCGCAGCGCCCAGAACAGCTCGGGCTCGGTCTCGTGGTCGGCGCGCACGAGGCGCCCGTCGGCGGTCACGAGCTCGATCGCGAGCACGTTGTTCGCGCACAGGCCGTGCTTGCGCGCGAGCCAGCTCAGGCCGCCGCCGAGGCAGTAGCCGACGACGCCGACGTCGTGCGAGGAGCCCGACAGCGCGGTCAGCCCGTGGGTGGAGACCTCGGCCACGACCTCGCCCCAGGCGGCGCCGGCCTCGACGCGCGCGCTGCGGCGCTCGGGGTCGACGGTGACGGCACGCATGCGCGAGGTCTTGACGAGGATCGTGTCGTCGAGGTGCGCGGTCAGCGGATGGGCGTTGTGGCCCGTGCCCTGCGCGGCGACGTGCAGGCCCTGCGCCCGCGCGTGCTCGACGACCGCAACGACCTCGTCGGCGGTCTCGGGCAGCGCGACGGCTGCGGGCCGCTGGTCGGCGGCGAGGTTCCAGGCCAGGCGCGCCTCGTCCCAGCCCTCGTCTTCGGGCCGGACGAGCAGAGCGCCGGCCGCTGCGGATGTGATCGTGGTGCTCATGGGGCGGGAGGCTCCCGGCGTGAGAGCCTCCCGTCCCTACGGCCTGCCTGCGAGCGGCGCTACGGCCAGCCCGTCGCCCGCAGGTGCGGATATCCGCCTGGCGGCTACGTCTTGCCGCTCTTGCCGACCACCCGGAACGCGCCGCGCATGAACGGGTGGATGCGGCAGAAGTACGTGTAGGTGCCGGGCGAGAGGTTCTTCGGCGTCTTCCACGCCACCGTCCCGATGCAGCCGTTGCGGATCAGGCCGACGAGCCCCGGCACCCCATTGCAGTTCGAGTTCTTCGTCGGGGTGTTGACGACGGCGCTGATCGGGACGCTCTCGCTGCCGCCCGCGTAGACGCCCTCGTTGATCGTCGGGCCGTACCCGAGCTCGCCCGAGTCGAAGGTCCGCGGGCCGTCCGCCAGCGGGTAGCCGATGCCGCCGGTGAGGTTGCAGGGCGCGCGGCACGCGGTGATCGTGTGGAAGCGCTCGGTCAGCGGCGCGTCCTTGTTGACGAACTCGATCTGCTGGCCCTGGCGGATCGTCGGCGGCAGGCCCTTCATGCCCGGCATCGACAGGTCGCCCTGGCTGTAGAGGAAGTTCTTGATCGTGACCTTGTCGACGAACGGGCCGTTGCGCAGGCGCAGCGGGTTCGCCAGGCCGGCGGGCTTGCGCACGCCGCGGTCGATGTTCTCGGGCAGGCGGCCGTGCGTGAGGTAGTCGGCCTGGTCGACCTTGCCGGTGAACGGGTCGACGCCGCCGTCCGGCGTCGGCGTGATCCCGACCACCATGATCCCCATCACCTCGTACCACGAGGCGCGCGAGGTGTCATAGGTCGCGTGCACGCTGAGCACGTCGCCCTTCTTGACAGCGACGCGCCAGTTCGGGCCGGTCGCGGACATCGCGACGTCCCACGAGATCGCGCCCACCGGTTCGAAGTAGTTGGCGCGCGAGCGGAAGACCCTGACCGTCCTGCCGTTGCGCGTGACGTCGAGGTCGATGTAGAGCCCGCCCGGGTGCAGGTGGCCCGCCGTGACCACCATCGTCCCGTCGTGCGTGGCCGTCCAGCGGTTGCGCACGACGCCGTCGGCCTTGTAGGCGCTCTTGTCCATGTCGGGGTAGGTGAAGCGCCCCTTCTTGCCCTTGCCGCGCAGCGCGTTGAAGACCGGGTAGGGCTTGACGCCTTGCACGTCCATCCACTGCGTCTCGATCGGCGTCATCCCCGCGGCCTGCGGTGCCGTGTCCGGGATGAAGTAGAGCGTGTAGGTGATGAAGACCTTCTGCGGCGTCGGCGTCAGGTCGTGGATCATGTGGTTGATGATCCAGGTCTGCTTGGTGGTGTACCGCCACCCGAAGCCGGGCGGCGAGTCGAAGTAGGTCTTCTCCTC
>DASTWP010000091.1:0-8740 GCA_035765835.1 Solirubrobacteraceae bacterium | reverse complement strand
CCCATCCTGCGGGCCGACGTGAGCGCGTACTCGCCTCCGGACGCCCCCACCGAGCGGTTCCCCGCGCTCCAGCGCCTCGCGGCGCGCTCCTACATCCTCGTCCCGCTCGTCGCGCGCGGCCGCGTGCTCGGCGCGGTGACGCTGATGCTCACGCGCGAGGGGGCGAACTACACCGAGGCGGACCTCGAGGTCGCCGAGCAGCTCGCCGACCGCTGCGCGCTGGCGATCGACAACGCGGGCCTGTATGCGGCGGAGCGCGAGGCGCGGCTGCGCGCGTCGTTCCTGGCCGAGGCGGGCGCGATCCTCGACTCCTCGCTCGACTACGAGGAGACGCTCGCCAACGTCGCGCGGATCGCGGTGCCCGAGCTGGCCGACTGGTGCGCGGTCAGCATCGTGGACGACGAAGGCCGCCTCCGCGAGGTGGCCACGGCGCACGTGGACCCCGAGCAGCGCGCGCTCGCGCGCGAGCTCAACGACCGCTGGCCGCCGGAGCCCGACTCGCCCGGCGGGGCGCCGGCCGTCGCGCGCACCGGCGTGACGCAGTTCGTGCCCGAGATCACCGACGAGATGCTCGTCGAGGGCATCCCCGACCCCGAGCAGCTCGCGCTCGTGCGAAGGCTCGGCCTGCGCTCGATCATCCTCGCGCCGCTGCGCGCCCGCGGGCGCACGCTCGGGGTGCTGACCCTCGCCAACGCCGAGTCCGGGCGCCTCTTCGGCGAGGCCGACGTGCAGTTCTGCGAGGAGCTCGCGCGCCGCGCCGGCATGGCGATCGACAACGCGCGCCTGTACACCGAGCGCACGCGCATCGCGCACACGCTGCAGGCGAAGCTGCTGCCCGAGCGGCTGCCCCAGATCCCGGGAACTCTGCTCGCCGCCCGCTACCGCGCCGCCGGCGAGCTGAACGAGGTCGGCGGCGACTTCTACGACGTCTTCCAGCGCTCGGACTCCGAATGGGCGCTCGTCGTCGGCGACGTCTCGGGCAAGGGCGCGGAGGCCGCGGCCGTCACCGCGCTCGCGCGCTACACGCTGCGCGCGGCGGCGCTCGACGAGGCCTCGCCGAGCGACGCGCTACGGCGCCTGAACGCCGCGATGCTCGGCGACCCGTCGGGCCAGTTCGCGACCGTCGTGCTCGCCTACGCGGCGGCGGACGGCGAGGGCGCGCTGCGCCTGCGGATGGCGCTCGGCGGGCACCCGCCGCCGCTGGTGCTGCGGGCGGGCGGCGGGATCGAGCAGAGCGGCGAGTTCGGGACCGTGCTCGGCGTGCTCCCGGGCCTGAAGCTCACGGACAGCGAGGTGACGATCGGCCGCGGCGACGCGATCCTGCTCTACACCGACGGCGTGACCGAGGCGGGCCCGCGCGACTCGACGCTCGGCCAGCACGGCCTCGAGGCGCTGCTGCGCCGCGTGGGCGGCGACCCGCAGGCGATCGTCGACGCGGTCGAGGCCGCGGTCGTGGCCGCCCAGGAGGGCGAACCGCGCGACGACGTCGCGCTGCTCGCCCTCGGCGTGCCCGCGGAGTAGCGCCGGCCGGCGCTAGGCCACGCCCTGCTCCTGTAGCGCCAGCTCGGCCCCGTGCGTGAACGCGCCCGAGAGCCTCTCGGCGGCCGCGCGCTCGTCGGCGAGGATCTCCTGCGCCATCGCGACGGTCGCCTCGTCGCCGGCGCGCTGCGCGACGCGCTCGAGCATCTCGTAGCCGCCGATCTCCAGGTGCTCGAACGCGTAGGCGAAGCAGACGAGCTTGCCGGGGGTGTCCGGATGCGCGGAGAAGAAGCCGCCCCAGTTCAGCCCGCCCATCTTCAGCGCGAGGTCCTTCAGCTTCGACGGCTTGCCCTCGAGCGCCTCGAGCCGCTGCTCGACGCGCTCGGTGTGGTGCTTCGTCTCGCTCAGGTGCTCGTCGAAGAGCCGCTTGAGCTCGGGGTCGTCGACGACCTTCAGGCCGCCCTTCAGCAGCGCCGTCGCCTGCTCCTCGATCGCGTGCGCGTCGGCGAGGTACTTCGTCAGCTGCGCGGTGATGTCGCCGGGCGCCAGGTCGCGCAGCGAGGCCGCGGCCGCGATGTCGAACGCGCCCGCCAGGCGCGCCTTCATCGCCTGCTCCTCGCCGCAGATCGAGCGCGCGGCCTCGACGGTCCCGGTGTCGCCGGCGCGCTCGGCGACGCGCATCAGCATCTCGTAGGAGCCCTCCTCGAGGGCCTCGTAGGAGTAGGCGTGCGTGACGAGCTTGCCGGGCGTGTCCGGCTGGGCGGCGGCGAACGCGGCGAAGCCCTTGCCGCCGGCGGCCATCACGGTCTTCTTGAAGCGCGAGGGCTCGGCGCCGTGCGCCTCGAGGCGCTCGCGCATCAGGCGCTCGTGGCGCTCGGTCTCGGTCAGGTGGGCGGCGAAGATCCGCTCGAGCTGGGGATCCCCGGCGATCTTCGGCGCGTCGCGCAGCTGGGCCAGCGCCTGCTCCTCGATGGAGTGGGCGTCGGCCAGGTACTTGACGAGCTGCTCGTCGAGCGTGTTGACAGGCATGCCAGAAGCGCTACCCGCCGCACGGGCGGGCTATCCGCGCGTGGCGCTCGAGACCTCGGGCTGGTCCGGCGGCTGCCACCCAGGGCCGCGCAGGGCCAGCTCGGCGCGCGTGCGCCAGCGCCGCGCGCGGCGCATGTCCGCCAGCAGCGCCGCGTACTCGTGGAAGGCGACGCGCACCGGGTTGAACGTGCCTACGTTCGTCGTCAGCCCGTAGCGGACGCGCTCGGCCTCGGGCTCGAAGGTGCCGAACAGCCGGTCCCAGACGATCAGGATCCCGCCGTAGTTCTTGTCGAGGTAGACCTCGTTGGCGCCGTGGTGGACGCGGTGGTGCGAGGGCGTGTTGAAGACCGCTTCGTACCAGCGCGGCATGCGCCTGATGCGCTCGGTGTGGATCCAGAACTGGTAGATCAGGCTCCAGGACTGCGCGAGCAGCACCATCCACGGCGCGAAGCCGAGCACGGGCAGCCACAGCCAGAACGGCAGGTAGGTCATCGGCACCCACGTCTGGCGCAGGGCCGTCGAGAGGTTGTAGTGGCGGCTGGAGTGATGCACGACGTGGCTGGCCCAGAAGACGCGGCTCTCGTGGGAGATGCGGTGGAACCAGTAGTAGGAGACGTCGTCGGCGAGGACCAGCAGCGGCCAGACCCACCAGTCGCTCGCGTGCAGGCGCAGCGGCGTCAGCTCGTAGAGCCCCGCGTAGGCCGCGACGACGACGATCTTCCACGCCACGTTGATCGCGACGTTGCCCAGCCCCATCGTCAGGCTCGTGCGCGTGTCGTGCGCCTCGTAGCCGACGAGGCCGTCGTCCTCGGAGAGGTGGCGGAACGACAGCGCCTCGACGACGAGCAGCAGCACGAAGAACGGGATCGCGTAGTAGAGGGCTGCCGCCATGGCGCGCGATAGCGTACTTGCGCCGCTGGTCCCGAACCTTGGAGGTGGAGCGGTGAGGGGGAAGGTCGTCCTTGCGCTGGTCGCGGTGCTCGCCATGGCCCTCGTGGGCGTGGCGGTGGCAGGGCCGGCATCGGCCCGGCGCCACCGGCCGCGCGTGCTGCTCGTCGGCACGTGGCACGGCATCCGCGGGAAGTACCGCTCGATCCAGGCCGCGGTGGACGCGGCGCGGCCGGGCGACTGGGTCCTGATCGGGCCCGGCGACTACCACGAGCGCGGGGACTACCGCGGCAGACCGGGCGCGGACGCCGGCGCCGGCGTGATGATCCGCAAGGCGCGCCTGCACGTGCGCGGCATGGACCGCAACCGCGTCGTCATCGACGGCACGAAGCCGGGCGCGAAGCAGTGCAGCAGCGCGCCGTCGGCGCAGACGCTCGGCCCGAAGGACAGGCACGGCAAGCCGATAGGGCGCAACGGCATCGAGGCCTTCGAGGTCAGCGGCGTGACGATCGAGAACCTCACCGCCTGCAACTTCCTCGACGGCGACGGCGGCGGCGGCAACCAGGTCTGGTTCAACGGCGGCGACGGCACCGGCAGGATCGGCATGGGGGCCTTCCGCGGCAGCTACATCAGCGCGACCTCGACCTACTACGGCGGCAAGCACGCGCCCGCGGGCGCCTACGGCATCTTCGCCAGCAACGTCGGCGGGCCGGGCCTGATCTCGTGGGCGTACGCGTCGAACATGGACGACTCGAGCTTCTACGTCGGCGCGTGCCCGGACTGCGACACGGTCGTGGACCACGTCCACGCGCAGTACTCGATCCTCGGCTACTCCGGCACGAACTCCGGCGGCCGCCTCGTGCTCGAGAACTCCGAGTGGGACCACAACGGCGCCGGCATCGTCACCAACAGCCAGAACAACGACGACGCGCCCTCGCCGCAGCAGGGCACGTGCCCCGGCACCGGCACCTACTGCACCTTCTACGAGCACAACGACATCCACGACAACAACAACCCGAACACGCCTGGCTCGGGCTCTGCGGCGCTCGCGCCGATCGGGACCGGGATCGTCGTGGCCGGCGGGCGCTTCGACACCATCCAGGGCAACCGCATCCACGACAACGGGGCGTGGGGCGTGCTGCTCGCCCCCTATCCGGACAACGAGACGCCGCCCGCGATCTCGCACTGCGAGGGCGGGACGCCCGGCGAGCTGACGTTCAAGTGCTACTACGACGACTGGGGCAACCGAGTCCTCGGCAACGCGTTCAGCCACAACGGCTACTTCGGGAACCCGTCGAACGGCGACACGGGCGAGCTCTCCGACCAGCACACGCCGGGCAACTGCTACCAGGGCAACACCGACCCCGGCGGCTTCACGAGCGACCCGGCGGCCGCGCAGACGACCCACGCCGACTGCGGCGCCGCGAACGCCGGCGAGCCGGTCTCGAGCCCGCTCGGCTCGCAGGCGATCTGCGACACGCAGATCCTCGCGCCGTGCCCGGCCTCGCCGGGCTTCGAGTACCCGCGCACCACGAAGGTCGTCATGCCGCGGATGCCGAGGCAGCGCACGATGCCGAACCCGTGCAAGGGCGTACCGGGCAACCCGTGGTGCCGCAGGCGCCACTGAGTACGTGAGGGTCGACCGGCGCGAGCTCCTCGCGATCTTCGCGGGGGGCTTCGCCGGCGCGGTCGCCCGCGCGGAGATCGGCGTGGCGCTCGCGCCCTCCTCGCCGGCCGCGTGGCCGTGGGCGACGTTCCTGGTGAACGTCGCCGGCGCGGCGCTGCTCGGCTACGGCGTGACGCGCCTTCAGGAGCGGCTGCCGCTGTCGGCCTACCGGCGGCCGTTCCTGGGCACCGGCGTCTGCGGCGCGCTGACGACGTTCTCCACGATGCAGCTCGAGATCCTGCGGATGCTCGACGCCGGGCGCGCCGGCCTGGCGATCGGCTACGCGGCGGCGAGCCTTCTCGCGGGCTTCGGCGCAGTGCTCGTCGCGACCAACGGCGTGCGCCGAGCACGCGTGCTCGCATGACCGCGCCGGTGCTGATCGGGATCGGGCTGCTCGGCGGCGCGGGCGCCCTGGTCCGCTTCCTGCTCGACGGCGCGGTGTCCGAGCGCTGGCGCGGCTCGTTCCCCGCCGGGACGCTCGCCGTCAACCTCAGCGGCGCCTTCGCGCTCGGCATCGTCACCGGCGCGACGCTCCACGGCGACGCCCTGCGCCTCGTCGCGACGGGCCTGATCGGCTCCTACACGACCTTCTCCACGTGGATGCTCGAGTCCCATCGCCTCGGCGAGGACGGCGCGCTCTCCATCGCCGCCCTCAACATCGCGCTCAGCCTCGTCGCCGGCGTCGCGGCCGTCGCGATCGGGCGCGCTGTGGCGTGAGGCAGGCCGGGTGCGCCTCGCCCCGGCTCCGACGGCACGCGCGTGACGTTGTGCAGCGTATGCGTGCTTAACGTCACTCGCGCTTCCGGGCAGCGTCCGAACCCCCTCCCTCACCAGCCAAAGCAGCCCACCGCCCAGACCGCCGCCGCGGGCCGCGCTGCGCGTCGGTGGCGCTCAGCGCAGCCGGGGCGCCGGGTCAGACGCGGTTCGAGGGCTGGTGAGGAGGCGGACTCGAGCCCAGGCGGGCGATGCGCGTGACGTTGTGCAGCGTATGCGTGCTTAACGTCACTCGCGCTTCCGGGCCCCCGGCGGGCGTTAGTCGATCAGCACCGGCGTCCCGACCGGGACGCGCGGGTACAGGTCGATCACGTCGCTGACGTGCATGCGGATGCAGCCGTGGGAGGCGCGCGAGCCGATCGACCAGTCCTCGGAGGTGCCGTGGATGCCCACCCCGTTGGCGATGCCGAGCCAGCGCGCACGCAACGGGTTGTCGGGTGCGCCGCCGGGGATCGTCTGGCCGGCCAGCGAGCCCGCCCACGAGTCGTTCGGGACGTGCCAGGCGGGGTTGACCTGCTTGTCGTGGATCGCGTAGAGGCCCGCCGGCGTGTCGAGGCCGGCCATGCCGACCGCGACCGGATAGCTCTTGAAGAACTTCAGGTGCTTGAACAGCCGCAGGCGGAAGTGCGAGCGGTCGACGGTGATGACGGTGCCGCCGTTGCGATCGCGCAGTTCGTTGGCCGTCGTCGACGGGCGCGTGCGCGCGAGGCGCACGTGCACGTGCCGCGGCGCGGCCGGATCGTCGAGCGCCGCATCGATCGCCTTCGCCGCGCCGGCCTGGTCGAGCGCCGTGCCGGGGCGCGAGTGGCTCAGGAAGATGTGGCGCAGCGTGATGCGCATCCGCGCGTCGCGCGCGGCGTGGCCGACGCGCGCGCCGACGAAGCGCGCGAACGCCTTCACCGCCAGGTGCGAGTGCGACAGCGCGAGCGGGACGCTCGTCACGCCCGCCTTCGCGTACAGCGCGCGCTTGGCGGTGCGAACCGCGTCGAAGCGGAGCTTCGCGGCGCTCATCGAGAGCGTCCACGGCCGCCCGGCAGCACCGAGCACGAGGTCCTGGTTCAGGGCCGGGGCGAGCGCGGCGTCGAGCTTCGCGGCCGCGTCGGTCACGGTCAGCCCGGAGAGGTCCACGCCGCCGGCGCTGAGGCCGGCGCGGATCTGCTGCTGGTCCTGCGCGCCCGCGCTCGCGGAGAGCGCCAGGAAGGCGGCCACGAGCGCCGCGGCGAGCGGGATGGTCAGGCGCCTCATGCCGCCTCCAGCGTAGCGGTGTTCGCGGCCAGGAACTCGTCGAGCCACGGCCACGTCGTCTCGCGCGCGGCGCGGCCCGCCAGCACGCCGAGGTGCCCGCCCGGCGCGGTGAGGATCCGCACCGCGGGCGCGTTCGGCAGCAGCTCGGCGACGTGGTGCACCGCGCGCTCGGGCGCGAGCACGTCGGCCGCGCCCGCGATCGACAGCACCGGGACGCGCACGTCGGCGAGATCGATCTCGCGGTCGGAGAGCACGAGGTGGCCGTCGGCGAGGTCGTTGACGCGGAAGAAGCGGTGGTAGAGCTGGCCCATCGTGCGGCCGGGGTAGGCGTGCATCCCGGCGACGAACGCGTCGACCGCCGCGAGCTGCGCGAGGAACTCGCGGTCGTGCAGGTTCGTGGCGATCGCGAGCGGCTTGGTGACGTACTTGTCGATCGAGGCGAGCTGGTAGGCACGGCGCACGAGCGGCGCGGGCGCGCCGCCGAGTGCGCGGTAGATCGCCGTCCCGAGCAGCCCGTTCGTGACGTTCGCCAGCGGCCGGATCGGCGCCATGATGCGCACGCGCGTGAAGTCGAACGGGCTCGCGATCATCGCGACCGAGTTGACCGGCATCCGCTGCTCGCCCGCGACGGCGAGCAGCGACATGATCCCGCCCAGGCACCACCCGACGACCTGCACCGGCGCCCCGCCCGTGTCCTCGCTCACCCGCCGGACGGCCATCGGGATGACCTCCTCGACCCAGTGCTCGAGGCCGAGATCGCGGTCGGAGAAGGCGATCGCGCCGTAGTCGAGCAGGTACGTCGGGTGGCCGAGCGCGAGCAGGTGCTCGGCGAGCGAGCAGCCGCGCCGCAGGTCGAAGCAGCGCGCCGGCGCCGCGAGCGGCGGCACGAGCAGGACCGGCAGCTCGCGCGCCCGCGCGGCGCGCTCGCCGGGCGGCAGGTAGCGGTAGAGCGTGCGCTTCGGGCCCTCGTCGATGATCTGCGCCGGCGTCGGGCGCAGATCGGCAAGGCCGCCGCCGAGCGTCATGTCGAACGCATTGGCGGCGGCGTGCGCGACGTCGCCGATCTTCGGGACGAGCCCCATGCCCGCCCGCAGTATGGCGTCAGGCCGCCCGCGCGGCGACCGCGAACGCGAGCAGCAGCTCGGCGAAGCGCTCGGGCTCCTCGAGCTGCGGGCAGTGCCCGCAGCCGGGCAGCAGCTCGACAGCGGTCTGCGGCAGCGCCTCGACGACGCGGCGCGCGCCGCGGTGACTCACCATCCGGTCGCGCTCGCCCCATGCGAGCAGGACCGGGCAGCGGACGTCGGCGAGGTGGAACGGAAAGGCCTCGAGCTCGGGCAGCAGCCGCCGCCCGGTCGCGAGCGCGCGCGCCACGGCGGCGCGCTGCGCCAGATGGCCGGTGAACGCCGCGACGACCTCTGGGGCGGCCGCGCGCGGGCGCGCGAACGCCAGGCGGCGGTACGCCTCGCCGACGAGGCCGCGGATCAGCGCGGGCGGCAGGGGCAGCGGGAGCGCGAGCGCGGTGCGCACGAACACGTCGCGCTCGATGATCTGGAACCAGGCCGGCATGTCGAGGCCCGCGGGCGCGACCGGCACGACGCCCGCCAGCGGCAGGTCCGCCCGCTCGGCGATCCGCAGCACGACCGCGCCGCCGAGCGAGTT
>DASTWP010000090.1:0-9714 GCA_035765835.1 Solirubrobacteraceae bacterium | reverse complement strand
CGCGGTGCGCGCTCCCGGCGCTCGCGGCCCGCTTCGTGACGCCGCGCGCGGCCGGCGCGGCGACGACGATCGGCTCCGCCGCGCGCTGTGCCGTCGCGCCCGCCGCGGCCGGCTGCAGCACGAGCACCGGCGTGTCATGGGCGCTCAGCGGGCTCGACGGCCAGCCGTTGAATGCGATCACCGCGCTGAGCGCGAGCAGGGCGAGCGTCCCGGCAGCGACCAGCGCGGTGCTCGCACCGATCCCGGCGAGCAGGCCACGCCGCGTCCGCATGCTCCATGAATCGGCCGCGCGCGGGGCGGCCTTGAGCGCTCAGCCCGCCTGTCGACCAGGGTTGCCCGGCCCCGCCAGAACCGAGTTCGGCTCCTGGTCGGGATCGATCACGACGCCGGGCGGCGACTGGTCGGTCATCACGATCACGCACCACGCGCGATCGGGATGCGGGCCGGGGACGCAGCTGCGGTACAGGTTCGGCGCCTGGACCCAGGTGCTCATGCGGTCCACGTTGCGCCGGTACTCGGGCGGGGCCTGGCGCAGGACCGTCCGCCGCGCGCTCGCCGCCTGCGCCGCGAACGCGGCCCGCGAGGCGCTCGCGGCGGGGCGGTGCGCGATGCCGATCGCGAGCAGCACGAGCGTCAGCGCGACCAGCAGCGCCGCGCCGGCGCGGTCGCGCGCGATCACGCTCGGGAGCGACGGCCGGCGGCGGCGCAGCGCGATCCCGCCGAGCGGCGCGAGCACAGCGACGACGGCGAGGTTGAAGAAGCCCGCCAGCAGCACCGCCCCGAGCGCGCCCGGGCCGGTGTCGCCGGAGACCGGCAGCACGCACAGCAGCACGGCGTCGGCGGCCAGTGTCAGCACGAAGACCGGCGGCTGCACCGCGGCGCGCAGGCGCCAGCGCAGCCGAGGCCACCAGAGCGCCTCTTGCCCGTGCTGCGCCATCTGCCGAGAGTACCCCTGCACCCGTTTGAGCCGACGCCCGTGTGCGATAGCTTCCGTGGGGAGTGAGAGGCGTGCCGGCGTGGCGGAGATCCCGCTCACGCGGCGCGAGACCAGGGCGCAGGCGGCGATCCCGCAAGCGCCCCCGAACACAAGGAAGACGAAGGCCGCATGGCAACCGAGACGGCGCAGCCGCGGGGATCTGCAGGGCCCGCGGATGCGGTATCCGAGCACCTGACGCTCGACGACCGGGTCGCGCTCCTGCGCTACATGCTCCTGATGCGGGGGCTCGAGGAGCGCGCGATGAACCTCTACCGCCAGGGCAAGGTGCCCGGCTCCTTCTACGACGGCTACGGGCAGGAGGCCGTCTCCGTGGGCGCGGCGTTCGCGATGTCGCCGCAGGATCGCCTCTGCGTCCTGCACCGCGACCTCGGCGCGCACCTGATCCGCGGCGTCACCCCCGCGCGCATCCTCGCCCAGTACATGGGCCGCGAGGGCGGCATCACGGGCGGGCGCGACGGCAACGTGCACTTCGGCGACTACCGCGTCGGCTGCGTCGGGATGGTCTCGATGCTGCCCGACATGATGCTCGTCGCGACCGGCATGGCGATGGCGTTCAAGCTGCGCGGGGAGAAGCGCTGCGCGATCACGTGGTTCGGCGACGGGTCGACCTCGCGGGGCGACTTCCACGAGGCGATGAACTGGGCGGGCGTGCAGCGCCTGCCGGTGATCTTCGTGCTGGAGAACAACCAGTACGCCTACTCGACGCCGACGCGCGAGCAGTACGCGGTCGACCCCGTCGAGCGCGCGCAGGCCTACGGCTTCCCCGGCATCAGCGTCGACGGCAACGACCCCGAGGCGATGTTCGAGGCCGCCCGCGTCGCGCGCGAGCGCGCGCTCGCCGGCGAGGGCCCGACGCTGCTCGAGGCCGTGACGATGCGCATGCACGGCCACGCGGCGCACGACGACATGAAGTACGTGCCCAAGGAGCAGGTCGAGGAGTGGCGGCGCAAGGATCCGATCGACCGCCAGGAGGCGCGGCTGCGCGAGGCCGGCGTCGACACCGACGCGCTCCGCGAGGAGGTGCGCGCGGCGATCGACGCGGGCACGCAGGAGGCGCTCGCCATGCCGATGCCCGATCCGGCGACCGCGACCGAGCGGCTCTTCTACGAGGGCGACGAGGACGTGCTCACGCAGGACGGCGCCGCGCCGTGGAGCGGCTTCGATTCGGGGGGCGATCGCTGATGGCGACGATGACCTACCTGCAGGCGATCTCCGACGCGCTGCGCGAGGAGATGCGAAGCGACGAGCGCGTCCTGCTGATGGGCGAGGACATCGGCGTCTTCGGCGGCGCGTTCAAGGTGACCGACCGCTTCATCGAGGAGTTCGGGCCGCAGCGCGTGATGGACACGCCGCTGGCCGAGTCCGGGATCATCGGCACGGCCGTCGGCGCCGCGGTCGTCGGGCTGCGGCCGGTGTGCGAGATGCAGTTCTCGGACTTCGTGGCCTGCGGCTTCGACCAGCTCGTCAACGTCGCCGGGAAGATGTACTACCGCCAGGGCCTGCCCGTGAACGTGACCGTGCGGCTGCCGAGCGGCGGCGGCTTCAGCGGCGGCCCGTTCCACTCGCAGAACCCCGAGGCGTGGTTCATGCACGCGCCGGGGCTGAAGGTCGTCGCGCCGTCGACCGCGGAGGACGCGAAGGGGCTGCTGATCCGGGCGATCCGCGATCGCAACCCGGTCGTCTACATGGAGCACAAGCACCTGTACCGGCGCGTGAAGGGCGAGGTGCCCGACGGGCTCTACGAGACGGACTTCACGGCGCGCGTCGCGCGGCCGGGCACCGACCTGACCGTGATCGCGTACGGCGCGATGGTGCACACCGCGCTCGAGGCCACCGAGGACCTCGACGGTGCCTCGGTCGAGGTGCTCGACCTGCGCTCGCTCGTCCCGCTGGACCGCGACGCGATCCTCGCGAGCGTGCGCAAGACCTCGAAGGCGCTGATCGTCGACGAGGCCAACGAGACGTGCGCGGCCGGCGCGCAGGTGGCGGCGCTGATCGCCGAGCACGCCTTCGAGGACCTCGACGGGCCGGTGCGCCGCATCGCGACGCCGGACGTGCCGATCCCGTTCTCGCCGCCGCTCGAGCAGGCGGTGCTCCCCAGCGTCGAGCGAGTGAAGGAGGCCGCGCGTGAGCTCCTCGAGTACTGAGAGAACGAGCGGGGGGCCCGCCTCCGGCCCCCACGTGGGGGCCTCCGGCACCCCCGAGCCGCTCGTCGACGTCGTGATGCCGCAGATGGGCGTGTCCGTGAGCGAAGGCACGATCGTCGCGTGGCGCAAGCAGGTCGGCGACTGGGTCGCCTACGAGGAGCCGCTCGTCGACATCTCGACCGACAAGATCGACACCGAGGTGCCCTCGCCGGCCGCCGGCCGGCTCACGGAGATCGTGGTCGAGATCGGCACCACGGTCGACGTCGGGACGGTGCTCGCACGCCTGGCGACCGACGCCAGGCCGGGCGAGCCGCACGCCAGCGAGAACGGCGCGCCGCCGACCTCGGAGGCGGCCGCCGCCAAGGGCGAGACGCCGGCGCCGGCGACGCCGGACCCCGCGCCGGAGCCCGCCGCCGCGACGCCGGCGCAGGCGCCGCGCTCACGGCGCCGCTACTCGCCCGTCGTCTCCCGCATCGCCGAGGAGCACGGCGTCGACCTCTCGCAGGTGGAGGGCACCGGCCGCGGCGGGCGCGTACGCAAGCAGGACGTGCTCGCGTACGTGGAGAACGGCAACGGCGCGGCCGCGGAGACGGAGCCGCCGCTGCACATCGAGTCGCCTTACCGGCCGGACCCGGCGCCCGCCGGCGCCCCCGCGCCCGCGGCTTCGGCGCCCGCCGGCGTCTACGAGCCGCCCGCGCCGCAGCCGCTCTCGCGGATGCGCCAGTCGATCGGCGCGCACATGAAGCGCTCGCTCGAGACGGCCGCGACCTGCACGACCTGGATCGAGGTCGACATGACCGCCGTGCAGCGCGAGCGCCGCAAGCTGGGCGTGACCGCACTCGCGTTCGTCGCGCGCGCGGTCATCGACGCGCTGCGCGAGTTCCCGGCGCTGAACGCGTGGATGGAGGGCGAGAAGCACACCGTCCACGACGACGTGAACCTCGGCATCGCGGTCTCGCTCGGCGAGGACGGCCTGATCGTCCCGGTGATCCGCAGCGCGCAGGACCTGAGCGTCGAAGGGCTCGCGAAGCGCATCAAGGAGCTCGCGATGCGCGCCCGCGGCCGCGCGCTGTCGCCCGACGACGTGCAGGCCGGCACGTTCACGATCACGAACCCCGGCCAGTACGGATCGATCATGGCGACGCCGGTGATCAACCAGCCGCAGGTCGCGATCCTCGACCTCGAGGCGATCGTCAAGCGCCCCGTCGTCGTCACCGACGCGCAGGGCGACGACTCGATCGCGATCCGCGAGATGACGATCCTCGGCCTCTCCTGGGACCACCGGGCGCTCGACGGCGCCCTCTCCGCGCAGTTCCTGGCGGCGGTGAAGCGGCGGCTCGAAGGCCTCTAGCCGGCGCCGGCTGGTGCATTTGTGTCGTCCTGGCAACACAAATCGATCAGCCGGCGCCCTGACCGATGAGTTGCGGGCGCGGCGAGCGTCCTAGAGGCTGGAACCCCAACCGCTAGGAGGTCGTCGTGAGCAGCACCAAGACTCGTGTCGGGAAGATCGCGACGGTGATCGTCCCGGTGGCGGACCAGGACGCGATGATCGACTTCTACGTCGAGAAGCTCGGCCTCGAGAAGCGCGTCGACGTCCCGTTCGGCGGTCAGTACCGCTGGGTCGAGGTCGGCCCCGAGGGCGCGGACACCACGATCGCGCTCGCCCCGCCGCCGCCGGACGGCACCACCCAGGTCGGCAAGCGCGAGACCGGCATCAGCTTCCACGCCGAGGACGTGGACGGCTACCACGCGCAGCTGAAGGCCGACGGCGTGGACGTCGACGCCGAGGTCAGCCGCATGGGCGACCCCGTCCCGCCGATGTTCTGGCTGCGCGACCCCGAGGGCAACTCCCTCATGGTCGTCGGCTGAGCCGGGCTCAGGCCGTCTGCGTCGCGAGCTCGACGTGATCGCGCCATGACCGGTCGATCGCGTCGAGCTCCGGCACGGGATCGACCGCGTGGCCGGCGCCCTCGAGGGTGAAGATCCGCGCCGTGTCGCCGTCGCGCGCGGCGAGCGACATGCGCTCCTGGAAGGCGTCGAGGATCGCGTCAGCGCGCGGGCCCACCTTGCGCAGCACGAGCACGTTGGGCACGCGCATCAGTCTGCCATCATCGATCGCGTGCCCGAGCTGTGGACCGTGCATCTCGGCGTGGTCGAGTACCACGAGGCCTACGCGCTCCAGGAGCGCGTCCGCGCGGCGCGCCAGGAGGACCGGATCCCCGACACGCTGCTGCTGCTCGAGCACCCGCCCGTCTACACGCGCGGCCGCCGCTCCGATCCCGGCGAGCTCGCGATGGGCGAGGACTGGTACCGCGCGCAGGGGATCGACATCGTCGACGTCGACCGCGGCGGCAAGGTCACCTACCACGGGCCCGGGCAGCTCGTCGGCTATCCGATCATGCGCGTCGCCGACGTCGTCGCGTACGTGCGCACGATGGAGGAGGCGATCGTCGCAGCGCTCGCCGAGGAGGGGATCGCGGCGCGCGCGCGGCCGCAGGACGGGCGCGACTACACCGGTGTGTGGGTCCAGGAGCGCAAGATCGCCTCGATCGGCGTGCACGTCTCGCGCGAGGTCACCACGCACGGCTTCGCCGTCAACGTCGACAACGACCTGCAGCCGTTCGAGTGGGTCGTGGCGTGCGGCCTGCCCGAGGTGCGCATGACGTCGATCGCGGCGGAGCTGCGCGAGGGCGGGCGCCTGCCGTGCTTTCGCAAGCGCATGGCCCACGCGTTCGCGCAGGCCTTCGGCCGCCGCCAGCGCCTCGTGTCAGCGGCGCGACTGCAGCGCGCGCTCGGCGCTCCCACCCCGGTATAGGCTCGCGCCCGCAGGGGAGCGAGCTTGGCACCCACCACGCGATACGCGAAGGCGGGCGATCTGCACATCGCCTACCAGGTCGTCGGCGACGGCCCGATCGACCTCGTCTACGTATCCAACGGCTACTACTCCCACGTCGACCACGTATGGGAGGACCCGAGCACCGCGCGCTGCCTCGAGCGTCTCGCGTCGTTCTCGCGGCTGATCCTGTTCGATCGACGCGGGGCCGGCCTGTCGGACCCCGTCCCCGGGGCGGCGACGCTCGAGGACAGGATGGAGGACGTGCTGATCGTGATGGACGCCGCCGGCTCAGACCACGCGGCGGTCCTCGCGGTCTCCGAGGCGGCGACGATGGCGTGCCTCTTCGCCGCCACCCACCCCGACCGCACCGCCGCGCTGATCCTCCTGAACAGCTGGGCGACGACGGCGCGCGACCCCGATCGCGGGCCACGGAACTTCGAGTGGCTGAGCCCGCTGTGGGGGACGGGCGACAGCGTCGGCGCGATCGTCCCGACGAGGGCCGACGACCCGCGCTTCCGCGACTGGTGGGCGCGCTGGGAGCGCCTCTCGGCGAGCCCGGGGGCCGTCGCGGCACAGTTCCGCGCGGCCTGGGCGACCGACGTGCGGCCGGTGCTGCCGACGATCCACGCCCCGACGCTCGTCCTGCACAGCGCCGAGGACAGTCGCGTCAGCCCCGAGCACGGACGGCGGATCGCGGACGCGATCCCCGGCGCGCGCTTCGTCGAGGTGCCGGGCGTCAACCACTACGCCTGGGCAGCCGACACGGACACGCCGCTGGACGAGATCGAGGAGATGCTCACCGGCGTCCGGCGCGGGCCGCAGGCCGACTCGCTGCTTGCGACCGTCCTGTTCACCGACATCGTCGACTCGACCTCGCACGCCGCACGCCTCGGTGACCGCCGCTGGCGCTCGCTGATCGAGGATCACGACGAGCTCGTGCGCCGCCAGCTCGTGCGCTTCCGCGGCATCGAGCGCCATCACACCGGCGACGGGTTCTTCGCCACGTTCGACGGGCCGGCGCGCGGCATCCGCTGCGCGCAATCGGTCATCGACGCGTCCCGCGGCCTCGGCCTCGAGGTCCGCACCGGCGTCCACACGGGCGAGTGCGAGCGGGTGGGCGAGGACGTGCGCGGGCTGGCCGTGCACATCGGCGCCCGCGTGGCGGCGGCCGCGGGACCCGGCGAGGTCCTCGTCTCGACGACCGTCAAGGATCTCGTGATGGGCTCCGGGATCGACTTCGCCGACCGCGGCGTGCACAGCCTCAAGGGCGTCCCCGGCGAGTGGCGGCTGCACGCCGCGCTGCCCTCAACGCCCGCTGCGCTGGTCGATCGGTGACGTGCTGAAGAAGAAGAACCAGATCTCGAACGCGACGTAGCAGAGCACGACGACCACCACGAGCACGACCTCGAGCGGCGTCAGGTGCGCCTCGGCGCCGGGCGCGTCGTGCGGGCGCTCGCCGCGCATCGAGCGCAGCCACGGCAGGTGCGTGCGGACGTTGCGCGGCGCGCCGGTCATGTCCTCCCAGCGCGCGCCCAGCCCGGCGAGCGCGCGCGCCAGCGCGTAGCCGCAGACGAAGATCGTCACCGCCACGACGAGCACCGCGAGCATCGTCGTCTGGCCCTGTGCGGCCGCCACGCGCGAGCCGACCCAGAGCCCGAGCAACGGCGCGGCCGTCCACATGCTCATCGCCGACAGCGCCATCCCGGCGACGAGGCCGACCCGCTCCGCCCGGATCCGCCACTTCATATGCGAGACTGTATCTGGATACGGTCGCGTATGTCAACGCCACGCGTCATGACAAGAGCCGAGCGCCAGGCGCAGACGCGCGCGGCGCTGATAGACGCCGCCGAGGCCGTCTTCCTGGAGCGTGGCTTCCTCGGCTCGAGCGTCGAGGAGATCGCCCGCCGCGCCGGCTTCACGCGCGGCGCCTTCTACTCGAACTTCGCGACCAAGGAGGAGCTGTTCGCCGAGCTCCTCCAGGACCGCGTGTACACCCGCTACCGCGAGCTCGCCGCGGGCGCCGCGGCCAGCGGCATGACATTGCGCGAGCTCGGCGAGCTCAACGCGCGCATGGCCTCCGAGGGGCCGCTCTTCCGGCTCTGGCTCGAGCTGCTCGCGCACGCCGCGCGCGACGACGCCTTCCGGGCGATCGCCGCCGGCTTCTGGAGCGGCACGCGCACGCTCGGCGCGCAGGCGATCGCCGAGACCTACCGCGCGGCCGGGCGCACGCCCCCCGCCGACGCCGCCGCGCTCGCCTCCGCCTTCATCGCCATGGACGTCGGCCTCGCGCTCCAGCACTTCGTCGACCCCGAGGGCGCGCCCGCGACGCTGTGGCCGGACCTCTACGAGCTGCTGTTCGGGCCGCTCGACCCGCACGCGACTCGCCGCAGCAAGCGCCGGTAGCGGACCATGTCCGCGTGCTGCCAGTCGGCGTGCGTCTGGTGGCGCAGCCGCCGCACGCGCTCGTGGTGGTAGGGCGAGGTCAGCGACTCGGCGTGGCCGATCACGTCGCGGACCGGGATGCCGTACTTGCAGCGCAGCCACGCCGTCAGGCGCAGCGAGGCGCGCAGCTCGCGCGGGTCGCCGAGGACGTCCGCGTCCCGGTAGCCGACGTGCTCGATGCCGATCGCGGTCCAGTTCAGCCCGACCGTGTGCCGGCACATCAGCCCGAGCGGGACGAGCTGCGCGATCGTGCCGTCCGCGCCGACGACGAAGTGCGAGCAGGTCCCCGGCAGCTCGTGCAGCTCGGGATCGGGCACGTCCGGCGCGAAGGCGTCGAAGACGGCACGGATCGAGCCGGCCACCGCGACGTGCTCGACGATCACCTTCGGGTTGCGCAGCCGGTAGGTGTCCAGCCCGTAGTGACGGCGCGCGTACGCCCGCATCTCGGCCTTGCGGTGGGCCGGGAACGGGATCGGGTCGTGCACGATCGGCGGCGGGGAGAGCATCGGGCGTGACGGTAGCCTGTGGTCTGTGAGCGATACGCCGCGGGAGCACAAGACGCGTTCACGCGCGAACCCCGGCGGCATGGACGTCCTGAAGGTCCTCGGGCCCGACGTGCGCCCGCTGCGCGAGCGCAAGCCGCCGTGGTTCAAGGTGCCCGCCCCGGGCGGCGCGCGCTACCGCGAGCTCAGCGAGATGATCAAGGCCGAGTCGCTGCACACGGTCTGCCAGGAGGCCGCGTGCCCGAACGTCGGCGAGTGCTGGGAGCGCGGCACCGCGACGTTCATGATCCTCGGCGACACCTGCACCCGGCGCTGCGGGTTCTGCAACGTCAGGACCGGCAAGCCGACCTGGAACGACCCGCTCGAGCCGGCCCGCGTCGCGCGCTCGGTCGCGCGGATGGGCCTGCGCCACGCCGTCATCACGAGCGTCGACCGCGACGACCTCCCCGACTACGGCGCGAGCGCGTTCGTCGGCGTGATCCGCCAGATCCGCGCGCAGGCGCCGGGCTGCAAGGTCGAGGTGCTGACGCCCGACTTCCGCGGCCAGGAGATGCCGCTCGCCAAGGTGATCGCCGAACGCCCCGACGTCTTCAACCACAACGTCGAGGTCGTCCCGCGCCTGTATCCGGTCGCTCGCCGCGGCTCGAGGTTCCTGCGCTCCTGCCGCGTGCTGCGCAACGCCAAGGAGATGGGCGGCGAGGACGTCGTCACGAAGTCCGGCCTGATGGTCGGCCTCGGCGAGACGCACGAGGAGATGGTCGAGACCTTCGGCGTGCTGCGCGAGCACGG
>DASTWP010000089.1:0-5279 GCA_035765835.1 Solirubrobacteraceae bacterium | reverse complement strand
TGCACCTTGCGTGCGCGCCGCTCGTGCAGCCGCAGCCGCTCGTCGACGAGCGCCACGTGGTCGTCGATCGGCTCGCCGTGCCCGGGCAGCACCTGCGCGATGCCGTCCATCGCGCGCGTCGCGCGCAGCGACTCGAGGTACGTCATCAGCGCGCGCGGCCGGTCCTCGACCGAGGCCTCGCCCGTGAGGGGGCGCGCGAGCAGGGGGTTCGAGGAGACGTGCTTGATCAGGTGGTCGCCGCCGATCAGCATCTGCGCGGCCTCGTCGTGCAGCACCGTGTCCGACGGCGAGTGCCCCGGCCGGTGCCACACGCGGAAGGTGCGGTCGCGCAGCGCCAGCTCGCCGCCGTCGTGCAGCTCGCGCGTCACCTGCGCCGCCGCGCCCCAGCCGCGGAACGAGTGCGAGACGGCGCGCAGCGCGTAGCGCACGTCCTCGGGGATGCCGTGGCGCGCCATCACCTGCGTCGAGAACTCGTCGTCGGCCTCCATCGAGCGCGCGTAGTCGGCGAGCCACGGTGCGAGCAGGTCGAGCGCCGCCACGTCCGCGCCCGAGCGCCGCTGGAGGATCGAGACGAGCCCGAGGTGGTCCATGTGCTGATGGGTGACGACGATCAGCCCGAGGTCCTCGACGCGGTGCCCGAGCGCCGTGAGCGCCTGCTCGAGCTCGTCGAGCGCCTTGCCCGAGTTCGGCCCGGTGTCGACGAGCGTGAGCGGGTCGTCCTCGATCAGGTACGTGTTGACCCGCCCGACGGCGAAGGGCGTCGGGATCGGGATCGTGTGGATCACGCGCGGATCAGCGCGAGCACCTCGTCGCGCCGGCGCTCCATGTCCTCGCGCGAGACGAGGGACTCCAGGCACAGGCGCAGCAGCGGCTCGGTGTTGGACGGGCGCACGTTGAAGTGCCAGTCCTCGTAGTCGACGCTCACGCCGTCGAGCTCGCTGATGCGCGCGTCGGCGTAGCGCTCCTTGATCTCGTCCATCTTCGCCTGCTGGTCGGAGACCTCGGAGTTGATCTCGCCGGAGATGAAGTAGCGCGAGCGGTAGGGCTCGAGCAGCGCGCTCATCCGCTTGCCCTCGACCGAGAGCTTCTCGAGGATCAGCAGCGCCGGGATCGTGCCGGAGTCCGCGTTGTAGAAGTCGTGGAAGTAGTAGTGGCCGGAGACCTCGCCGCCGAAGATCGCGCCCTCGTCGCGCATGCGGGTCTTGAAGAACGCGTGGCCGACGCGGTTGGCGTGCGCGTGGCCGCCCGCCGCCTCGACGGTGCGCGGGACCGCCCACGACGCGCGCACGTCGTAGAGGATCTCGGCGCCCTTGCTCTTGGCCAGCAGGTGCTCGGCGAGGATCGCGGTGAGGAAGTCGCCGTCGACGAAGCGGCCCGTGTCGTCGATGAAGAAGCAGCGGTCGGCGTCGCCGTCCCACGCGATCCCGAGGTCGGCGCCCTCGGAGCGGACCTTCTCGACGATGAAGCGGCGGTTCTCCTCGAGCAGCGGGTTCGGCTCGTGGTCGGGGAACGTGCCGTCGGGCTCCCAGTAGGTCTTCACGAGGTCGAGGCCGAGGCTGTCGAGCAGCGGCCCGGCCGTCGGCCCGGCCATGCCGTTGCCGCCGTCGAGCACGACCTTCATCGGCCGCACGTTCGTGGGCTCGATGAACTTCATCGCGGCCTCGCGGAAGTCGCCCGCGACGTCGAGCTCGGTGACCTCGCCGCGCGGGCGCGGGTCGAGCTCCTCGGGCAGGCCCTGCTCGATCTCGCGCCGCAGCTCCTGGATGCCGCTGTCGCCCGAGAGCGCGATCGCGCCCTCGCGCACGAGCTTGGCGCCCGTGTAGGCGGCGGGGTTGTGCGACGCGGTGCACATCAGCCCGCCGTCGAGCCCGCGCGAGCCGACGGCGAAATAGAGCATCTCCGTGCCCACCATCCCGACGTCGACCACGTCGGCGCCCTCGCGCAGCATGCCCTCGCGGTAGCGGGCGGCCAGCTCGGGGGCGGTCAGGCGCATGTCGCGGCCGAGCGCGACGGTCAGGTCGGGCACCGGCTTGCGCGCCAGCCGCGAGAGCACGCGGACGAACCCGCGGCCGATCAGCTCTGCGACGTCGCCGTCGATCTGCTCGCCGTAGATGCCGCGGACGTCGTAGGCCTTGAAGATCTCGGAAGGGAGCGGCACGCGGCCGAACCCTAGTAAGAACTGCGCGTGCCCAACGAAGCCCCGGCGATCGCGGTCGTCGTCCCGACACGAGGCCGGCCCCTGCGCCTGCGCTGGCTGCTCAACGCGCTGCACGAGCAGGAGATCGCCGAGCCGTTCGAGGTGCTCGTGGCATGGGACGGCGATCCCGCGAGCGGCGTCGTGCTCGCCGGTCACCCGCTCGCGGGCGCCGGGGCGCTGCGCGCGATCCGCATGCGCGAGGGCGCGGGGCCGGCCGAGAAGCGCAACGCGGCATGGCGCGCCGCACGCGCGCCGGTCGTCGCCTTCACCGACGACGACTGCCGTCCGCCGGCCGGGTGGCTCGAGGCGCTGCTGACCGCGGCGCGCGCGGATCCGGACGCGATCGTGCAGGGCGCCACGACGCCGGACCCCGACGAGCTGGCGGTCTTCCACCGCGCGCCGCACGCGCGCTCGCAGCAGATCGCCCCACCGCACCCGATGGCGCAGACGTGCAACATCGCCTACCCGCGCGCGCTGCTCGAGCGCCTCGGCGGCTTCGACGAGTCCTACGCCGACGTCGCGGGGGAGGACGTCGACCTCGCGCTGCGCGCGCAGGCCGCCGGCGCACCGCTCGTGGCGGCGCCGGCCGCGCTGACCCACCACGCGGTCGAGTGGGGCCTGCGGCGGCGGCTGCGCGGCTCGTGGCGCTGGCGCCACATGGCGCGCGTCGTGCGCGAGCACCCCGAGCTGCGTCGCGAGCTGCCCCTGCGCGGCTACGCGTGGAGCCCGCGGCACGCGCCGCTCGCGCTGGCGCTCGGCGGGGCGCTGCTCGCCCGCCGCGCGCCGCTCGCCGCGGCGGCGCTCGCGCTGCCCTACGCGCTGAGCACGCCGCGCACCTACGGCAGCGGCCCGCGCGCCCTCGCGCGCACCGCCGCCGAGCTCCCCGGCCGTGCGCTCGTGGACGCCGCCCAGCTCGCCGCGCTGCTCGCCGGCTCGATCGAGCAGCGGACGTTGCTGATCTGATGGCGGTCCTCCTCGTCACGCCGGCGTTCTGGCCGGAGGTCCGCCGCGGGGCCGAGCGCTTCGCGCACGACCTCGCGCGCGCGCTCGGCGGCTCGATCGTCACGACGCATCCCGGCCCGCCGCGGCGCGCGGTCGAGGACGGCGTGCCCGTGCGGCTCGTGCCGCGGCTGCCGGGCGAGCGGCGCGCGCGCCGCCGCGCCTACGAGGAGTACCTCACCGCGATCGCGCCGCTCGCGCTCGCCCTGCGCCGCAGCGGCGCGCAGGCGGCGATCGCCACGCACCCGACCGCGGCGGTCGCCGCCCAGCGCGCCGGCCTGCCGACGGTCTTCGCGTACATGGGCATCCCGCACCGGCAGGCGCTCGCGAACCGCCGCGCGCGCGTCGCGCTCGTGCAGCGCGCGTGCCGCGACGGGCTGGCCGTCACCGCGCTCTCGCAGGCGGCGGCGGACGGCTTCGAGCGCTGGCTCGGCATCGAGGCGCAGGTGATCCGTCCCGGCGTCGACCTCGACGCGTTCGCGCCCGGCGGCGAGCGCGACCCGCGGCCGACGATCGTCTGCCCGTCCGCCGCGGCCGAGCCGCGCAAGCGCGTAGGGCTGCTGGTCGAGGCGTTCGCGCTCGTGCGCGCCCGGCGGCCGGACGCGCGGCTCGTGCTGGATCGCGGAGCCGCCGCGCTCGCGCCGCTGCCGGACGGCGTCGCGCTCTCGGACCTCGACGACCGCGCGGCGCTCGCGGACGCGTATCGCCGCGCCTGGGTCTGCGCGCTGCCGAGCTGGGGCGAGGCGTTCGGCCTCGTCCTCGCCGAGGCGCTCGCCTGCGGCACGCCGGTCGTCGGCGCCGATCGCGAGGGCATCCCCGAAGTGATCGGGGACGACCCGCGCGTCGGGCGCCTCTTCGCCGGCGAGGACCCGCGCGGGCTCGCCACCGCGCTGCTCGAGGCGATCGAACTGGCCGGCGACCCGCCGACCGCGGCTGCGTGCCGCGCCCGCGCCGGGCGCTTCGGCCTCGACCGCTGCGCGGCCGCATACGCCAAGCTGCTGCACGACCGTGCTGGCATCCGCCCGTAAGCGCATCGCCGAGACGCTGCCCGACGCCGCCGCCGTGCTCGACGTCGGCGGCTGGGGCAGCCCGCTCGCGCGCGCCGACTGGGTGCTCGACATCCTCCCGCACGAGTCGCGCGGCCTCTACGGCTACGACGACGCCGAGCGCGCCGCCGAGCGCTTCACGCGCGACACGTGGGTGCAGCGCGACGTCTGCGCCTCCGAGCCGTGGCCGTTCGCCGACGGCATGTTCGACTTCGCCGTCTGCGCGCACACGCTCGAGGACGTGCGCGACCCGCTGCGCGTCTGCGAGGAGCTCGTGCGCGTCGCGCGCGCCGGCTACGTGGAGGTCCCTGCACCGGTCGAGGAGCTGACCTTCGGGATCCACGGCCCCTGGGTGGGTTGGACGCACCACCGCTGGATCACCGAGCGCGACGGCGACGGGCTCGTCTTCACCGCCAAGCCGCACCTCCTGCCGGCTCCGGGCCGCCACCTCCCGGAAGGCACCTGCGACCGGCTCGCGCCCGAGCAGCGCGTGCTCCAGCTCTGGTGGCACGAGGAGCTGCCTGTGCGCGAGCGCGTGATCGGCAGCGCGGAGGAGCTCGACACCTGGCTCGAGGGGCTGCTTGCGGCGAGCCGCTACTAGGATCGAAGGCATGTCCGGGCATTCCAAGTGGGCGTCGATCAAGCACAAGAAGGCGGTCGTGGACGCCCGCAAGGGCAAGCTCTTCACGAAGCTCGCGCGCGCGATCACGGTCGCCGCGAAGGAGGGCGGCGGCGACGTCGAGGGCAACCCGGCGCTCGCGCTCGCCGTGCAGAAGGCCCGCGACGCCTCGATGCCCAAGGACAACATCGAGCGCGCGATCGCGAAGGGCACCGGCGCCGGCGCCGACGCGGAGGCCTTCGAGGAGGTCCTCTACGAGGGCTACGGGCCCGGCGGAGTCGCGCTGCTGATCGATGCGCTGACCGACAACCGCAACCGCACGGGCTCGGACGTGCGCCACCTGCTCTCCAAGCACGGCGGCAACCTCGGCGAGCCCGGGTCGGTCGCCTACCTCTTCGACAAGAAGGGCGTGATCGTC
>DASTWP010000088.1:0-6028 GCA_035765835.1 Solirubrobacteraceae bacterium | reverse complement strand
CTGGCCGCGACGGCCTCCGGCGTGTCGCCCGGCGCCTCCTGCGGCCGGCGCGCGGCCGGGTCCGGCGGCGGGCTGACGCCGCCGCGCGCGGCGGCGGGTGGCGGCGGGTGGCGGCTCGTAGAGGCCGAGGCCGTCGTCCTGCCGCTTGCGCCGGCGCTTGCGGACCATGAGCAGCGAGCCCAGCGCGGCGATCGCGGCGCCGATCGGCACGAGCCGCCTCCCGGCCACAGCCGTGAAGCGCAGCTTCAGCGCCCGCGGCGTCCTAGCGACGACCTTCGGCGCCGCCTTGACGGTCTTGCGCGCGGTCAAGAGGGCGACCTGCGCATTCGTCCTGCGGCTGCGGGAGATGGGCAGTCGGGCCATGCCTCTGCGCTACCCCGCGGCCGGCGCGGCAAACGCTGGCAGCCCGCGCAGCCACGCGACCGTCTGCGCGATGCCCTCCTCGATGCCGATCCGCGCCTCCCAGCCGAGCAGCCGGCGCGCCTTCTCGACGCTCGGCCAGCGCCGCACGACGTCGACCTCGAAGCTCGGCAGGTGCTCGAGGGCGAACTGCTCGGGATCGCGGCCGCAGGCCTCCCACACGATCCGCGCGATCTCGGCGACCGTGCGCTCGTCGGAGGCCGAGACGTTGAAGTCCTCGCACAGCCCCGCTTCGGAGGACATCGCCGTGACGATGCCGTCGGCGATGTCGTCGACGTGCGTGAGCGTGCGCGTCTGCGTGCCGTCGCCGAAGATCTGCAGGGGCTGCTGGCCGCTCAGGCACTTGCGGATCAGGTCGGGCACCGCGTGCGCGATCCCCGGCTCGTCCTCGGGCATCTCGCCCGGCCCGTAGGCGTTGAACGGCCGGCAGATCGTGTAGGGCAGGCCGTGCTCGTCGTGCGCCGCGCGCACGTAGACCTCGCCGGTCAGCTTCGAGAAGCCGTAGGCGCTGCGCGGCATCGGGCACTCGAGGATGTGCTCCTCGGTCGTCGGGAACTCGGTGGCGCGCTCGAAGACCATCGAGCTCGAGACGTAGACGAAGCGCTCGACCTCGTGGTCGAGCGCCGCGCGCACGACCGCGTTGTAGAGGGCGTTGTTGACCTCGGTCAGCGTGTGGGGGAGCTTGTGGAAGTTCGCGATCCCGCCGACGATCGCGGCGAGGTGGATCACGTGCGAGCAGCCGCGCGTGGCCTCGCGCGCCTCTTCGAGCGAGCGCAGGTCGCCGCGGTGCACCTCGCAGCCCTCGCGCATCCACACGGGCGCGTCGCGCTGGTCGGAGACGCGCACCTCGTAGGCGGGGTCGCGCAGAAGCCGGCGCACCACGGCGGAGCCGATCGTGCCGACGCCGCCGGTGACGAGGACGCGGTTCACGAGCGGGCGCCGGTCAGCGCGAGCAGCTCGGAGGTGTGGGCGAAGACCTGGCCCGCGCCGAAGCAGTTCCACGGGTCGGCGACGACGGCGTCGGCGCGCGCGCTGTCGGCGACCTGGCGCAGGACGTCGCGCCCGCAGAAGTCCGAGTGGTTCGTCGCGACCACGATCGCCTCGGCGTCGAGCACCGCGTCGGCGAACGACGCGGTCGGCGTCGCGACGTGCGGGTCGTGCACCGCGACGTCGGCGAGCTCGCGCTCGAGCAGCCGGATCAGCTTGTGCGAGAGCGAGTCGCGCTCGTCGTCGGTGTCGGCCTTGAAGGCCAGCCCGAGGACGGCGATCTTGCGCCCGGAGAGCGGGCCGAGCCGGCGCTTGAGGCCCTCGACGAGGAACAGCGGGATCGACTCGTTGACGCGCGAGACCGCGAGCAGCATGCCGGGGGCGTTCGAGCGCTCCTCGCTGAACGCGAAGTCCTTGCGCAGGCACGTGCCCGCGGTCATGCCCGGCAGCGGCATCCCCCCGCGCGGGTAGTCGCGGTTGATGAGGTCGACGACCTCGAAGACGTTCGCGCCGTACTGCTCGCACTCGATCATCAGCCGGTTCGGCAGCGCGAACAGCGTGTAGCGCAGGATGTTCGTCCAGATCTTCGCGAGCTCGGCGTTGATCGGCGTCGTCTGCACGATCGGCGCGCCGAGGCGCTCGAACAGCCGCGCGGCGACCTCGCCCGAGCGCTCGCCGACGCCGCCGACGATGCACGGCAGCGAGCCGATCTCCTCGAAGAAGCGCCCGGCCGCGATGCGCTCCGGCACGTGCGCGACGAAGACCTCCTCGCCGACGTCCAGGCCGCGGTGCTTGCGCAGGTAGCCGGCGACGAAGTCCGTCGTGCCTGGGGCGATCGTCGAGCGCAGCGTCAGCGCGTGGCCCGGCTCGAGGTGCGGCAGCAGGTCGTCGAGCGCCGAGCGGATGTCGCGCATGTCGATCTCGATGTGCGAGAACGACGGCGTCCCGAGCGTGATGACGACGTGCTCGGCGCTCGCGGCGTCGGCGACGCGGTCGGACCACGAGACCTCGACGCGGCCGAGCACCTCCTGCGCGCCCGGCTCGTCGAACGGCATCCGCCGCTCGCGCACGGCGGCGAGGCGCTCGGCATCGTTGTCGATCCCGAGCGTGCGCAGGCCGCTGTCGGCGAAGGCAAGCGCGAGCGGGAGGCCGACGCGGCCGCAGCCGATGATCGCGACGTCGTGGTCGAAGGGCATGCGCGCCGGAACGCTAGTGGGTGCGGCCGCGGCGGTGGCGCGCGTACTGGCGCGCGAAGCCCGTGACGAAGCGCGGGTTGTACCGCAGGTAGCGTCGCCACAGGCGGCCCGGCTCGTGTGCGAGGCGGTAGGCCCACTCGAGGCCGGCGGACTGCATCCACTCGGGCGCCTGGGGCACGAGGCCGGCGTGGAAGTCGAAGGCGGCCCCGACGCCGACAAGCACGGGCGGCTCGAGGCGCGAGCGCATCGCGGCCATCCACTTCTCCTGCTTGGGCACCCCGATGCCGACCCAGACGACCTGCGCGCCGCTGCGGTTGATGTCCTCGACGACGGCGTCCTGCTCGTCGTCGCTGAGCGCGCGGAACGGGGGCGCGTAGCCGCCGACGATCTTCAAGCCCTCGTGGCGCGTGCGCAGGTTCAGCGCGAGCTGCACGAGCGCGCCCTGGTTGCGCCCGCCGTAGAGGTAGACCGCCGTGCCCGTCTTCGCGGCGCGCTCGCAGTAGCGGTCCATCAGCTCGGGGCCGTAGACGCGCGAGGTCAGGTCGTGGCCGAGCGCGTTCATCGCCCAGACGAGCGGCTGGCCGTCGGGGACCGTGAGATCGGAGCCGAGGACGGCCGCGCGCAACTCGTCGTCCTCCTGGCAGACCATCACCGTGTGGACGGCCGCGACGCAGACGTAGCCGCGGCCTCCGGCCGTGACCGTCGCGTCGATCCAGTCCATCGTCCGCTCGTAGTCCGTCAGCGCCAGCGGCACGCCGAGCACGTCCGCCGCGGGGGGCGGGACGGCGGCGCCGCTCAGCGGCGTCGGCTCGGTCTCGGCTGGGCTGGAGGTGGGCATCGCAGTGGTCGAGGGTACGGCAGTTCAAACGCGCGCGGCCGCCCGAGGTTCCGCTGAAAGTCGCGTTGCGTAGGCTCCCGCGCGTGCCGCGGCGCGCGCTGATCACCGGGGTGACGGGCCAGGACGGGTCGTATCTGGCCGAGTTGCTGCTCGAGAAGGGCTACGAGGTGTGGGGGACCGTGCGTCCCGGCTCCGGGGCGCCGTCCGGCGTGGAGCCGATCGTCGCCGACCTGCTGGATCCGGGATCGCTGCGGGCCGCGGTGGCGCACGCTGCGCCGCAGGAGCTCTACCACCTCGCGGCGCCCAGCTTCGGGCCGGTCTCCTGGGAGGATCCGAGCGGCGTGATGGCCGCGATCGCCGGCGCCACCGCGACGATCCTCGCCGCCGCCCTGACGCTGCGCGAGCGCCCGCGGATCTGGGTGACGACGTCGAGCGAGATGTTCGGCGACGCCGGCGAGTCGCCCCAGGACGAGCAATCGCCGATGCGGCCGCGGACCCCGTACGGCGTCGCGAAGCTCGCCGCCCACGGCCTCGTCGGCGCGCTGCGCTCCCGCCACGGCCTGTTCGCCTGCTCGGGGATCACCTACAACCACGAGTCGCCGCGGCGGCCGCAGCAGTTCGTCACACGCAAGATCACGCGCGCCGCCGCGGCGATCTCGCTCGGCCTGGAGGAGAGCGTCACCCTCGGCGACCTCGGTGCCGTCCGCGACTGGTGCGACGCGCGCGACGTGACGCGCGGGACGTGGCTCGCGCTGCAGGTCGACGAGCCGCGGGATTACGTGCTCGCCAGCGGCGTCGGCCGCACCGTGCGGGACGTGGTGGCGCTCGCTTTCGCCGAGGTGGACCTCGACCCGGAGGAGCACGTGCGGGTCGATCCGGCGCTCGTGCGGCCGCCGGAGTCGGACGCGCTGGTGGGAGACCCGTCGCTCGCGGCGCGCGAGCTCGGATGGCGCGCCGAGATCCCGTTCGAGGAGACGATCGCGGAGATGGTGCGAGCGGACCTGGAGGAGCTCCGCGCCGAGGCGGCGCGCGCGGCTGGATGACCGCGTCCGCGCACGTCCTCGACGCGCCTGACGCGGGGTCCGCGGCGGCGCGCGGGGGCGCGCTGCGCGTCGGCGCCTACCTGCTCGGGACGCTGCTGAGCGTCGTCGCGGCGGCGCTGATCTTCCACCACCTGGGCGTCGCCGACGGCGGGCGCTACGTGACGATCGTGGCGCTCGTGGCGATGGTCGGCGGTCTGAGCGACGCGGGCCTCTCGACGATCGCGGTGCGCGAGCTCGTCGCGCGCGACGCGCGCGATCGCGGCGCGGTCATGGGCGCGATGCTCGCGCTGCGCGTCGCGCTGACGCTTGCGGGCGTCGCGGTGGCGGTGCTGTTCGCGCTGGCGGCGGGATACGAGCGCGCGATGGTCTCGGGCGCGGCGATCGCCGGCGGCGCGCTGCTGCTCCAAGCGCTGCAGGGGACGCTCGCGGCCGAGCTGACCGCCGACCTGCGCCTCGGCTGGGTCGCGGCGTGCGACGTGCTGCGCCAGCTCGTCGGCGTCGGGTGGGTCGTGGCCGTCGTCGCCTTCGGCGGCGGCCTCGCGGTCTTCTTCACGGCCAACCTGCCCGGCTTCGCGGTCGTGCTCGCGCTCACGTGGTGGCTCGTGCGCGAGCGGGTGCAGCTGGCGCCGGCTGCGGTGCGCGCCGAGTGGCGCGGGCTGCTGCGAGACGCGCTGCCGTTCGCGCTCGCCAGCGCCGTCGGCGCGATCTACTTCCGCGTCGCCGTCGTGCTCGTCTCGCTGATCGCGACCGCGCGCGAGACCGGCTGGTTCGGCGCCTCCTTCCGCGGGATCGAGGTGCTGATCGTGATCCCGCAGCTCGTCGTCGGCGCGGCGTTCCCGCTCTTCGCGAGGGCGGCGGCCGCCGGCGCGCTCGCCCGCCTGGAACGGGAGATGCACCGCGTCTGGGACGCCTGCGTGCTGCTGGGCGTCGGCGTCGCGCTCGTGCTGCTCGTCGGCGCGCCCGTGATCGTGCAGGTGATCGCGGGCCCGGGCTTCGGCCCGGCCGCGGGCGTGCTGCGCATCCAGGCCGTCGCGCTCGTGGCCTCGTTCCTGGCGGCGCCGTGGGGCTACGCGCTGCTCGGCCTGCGCGACCACCGCGCGATCGTCCGCGCCAACCTCGCCGGCCTCGCCGTGAACGTGACGCTCGTCTCGGTCCTCGCCGCCGCGGGCGGCGTGCGCTGGGCCGCGGCGGCCACCGTGCTCGCGGAGACGCTCATCTGCGCGCTCTACGGCCGCGCGATGTCGCGGCACGGCGTCCGACGCCTCGGCGACGCCCGCCTCGCGGTGATCGCGCTCGCGGCCGCCGCTGTGGGCGCGCTCCCCGTGCTGCTGCCGGGCGTGCCGCTGGTGGTCCGCACGGCGCTGTGCGTCGTGGTCTACGCGGGACTGCTGGCGGCGAGCGGCGCGCTGCGGCGAGGGTAGGCTGCCGCCGTGGTCGATCGGGGGTTCTGGCGCGGGCGGGATGTCCTGCTCACCGGGCATACGGGATTCAAGGGCGCGTGGCTCGCGCTCTGGCTCCAGTCGCTCGGCGCGCGGGTGACCGGC
>DASTWP010000087.1:0-5128 GCA_035765835.1 Solirubrobacteraceae bacterium | reverse complement strand
ACGGCGGCGCGCTGATCGAGGAGCGGCCGTTCCGCGCGCCGCACCAGCAGGTCTCCGCGTCTGGGCTCGTCGGCGGCGGCGCGATCCCCGCGCCGGGCGAGGCCAGCCTCGCCCACCACGGCGTCCTCTTCCTCGACGAGCTCTCGGAGTTCTCGCGCGCCGCGCTCGAGGCCCTGCGCCAGCCGCTCGAGGACGGCCGCGTGGCGATCGTCCGCGGGCAGCGCACGGCGATCTTCCCCACGCGGTTCATGCTCGTCGCGGCGACGAACCCGTGCCCGTGCGGCCACGCGCCCTCGCGGCGCTGCCGCTGCGGCGAGACCGAGATGGCCCGCCACCGCCGGCGCCTGAGCGGCCCGCTGCTTGACCGCATCGACCTGCTGGTCAGCGTCGCGCGGCCGTCGGCCGAGGAGCTCTCGGCGCCGCCGCGCACCACGTCGGCGCAGGCGCGGGAACGGCTGCTCGCGGCGCGCGAGCGCCAGGCCGCGCGCTTCGGCGACGGCCCTTGCTCCTGCAACGCGCACATGGACTCGCGCGCGCTGCGCGAGCACGTCGCGCTGGACGAGCAGGGCGAGGCGCGGCTGCGCGCCGCCTACGACGCCGGGCAGCTCAGCGCGCGCGGCCGCGATCGCACCGTGCGGCTCGCGCGCACGATCGCGGACCTCGACGGCTGCGAGCGCGTCGAGGCGCGCCATGTGATCGAGGCGGTCGGCTTCCGCCTGGAGACCGAGGCGCCTGCGCACGGGGCGGCGGCATGAGCGCCTGCGACGACTGCCTGCGCCGCACGTGGCTGATCGCCCGCCTGGCCGGCCGCATCGAGCTCGCGCGCCACGAGCGCCGGCCGCTGCGCGAGATCCTCGCGCTGCCGGACGAGCGGCTGCTGGCCGCCGTCGGCGGCGCCGAGCAGGACGCGATCGCATCCGCGCTCGAGGGCGTCGAGCCGGAGGCGATGCGGGCGGCGGCCGAGGAACACGGCCTCGAGCAGGTCTGCCGTCACGAGGCCGGCTACCCGGCGCGCCTGCACGACCTCGTGGACGCGCCGGCCGTGCTGCACGTCGCGGGAGAGGCGGGCGCGCTCGACCGTCTGGCCGGAGGCGACCTCGAGGAAGGTGCGCGGGCGGTCGCGGTCGTCGGCACGCGCCGCGCCTCGCCCGACGGCCTCGAGGTGGCGCGCGGGCTCGGGCGCGGGCTCGGCGCCGCGGGCGTGACGGTCGTCAGCGGCATGGCGCTCGGCGTGGACAGCGCCGCGCACGCGGGTGCGCTCGAGACCGGCGGGCCCACCGTGGCCGTGCTCGCGGGCGGCGCCGAGCGCGCCTACCCGCGCAGCAAGCGCGCCCTGCGCGAGCGGATCGTGCACGGCGGGTGCGTGGTCAGCGAGATGCCGCCCGGCTCCGAGGCGTTCCGCTGGTGCTTCCCGGCGCGCAACCGGCTGATCGCGGCGCTGGGGCAGATGACCGTGGTGGTCGAGGCGGCCGAGCGCTCGGGCAGCCTGATCACCGCGGAATGCGCCACGGACATCGGGCGCGAGGTCGGCGCCGTACCCGGTCCCGTGACCTCGTGGCGCTCGCGCGGGACGAATGCGCTGCTGCGCGACGGCGCGACGCTGATCCGCGACACGCGCGACGTCCTCGACGCGGTCCTCGGCGTCGAGGCGTATGCCCAGGGGCTGCCGGACCCCGCTGTCGCGGGCCTGGAGCCGCGGCTGCGCGCCGTCCTCGGGTCGGTCGAGGGCGGGCGCGACACGGTCGCGGCGCTCGCGGCCGCGGGCCAGGACGCGCGCGCCGTCCTCGGCGCGCTGACGGAGCTCGAGCTGTTGGGGCTGCTGCGCCGCGCGCCGGGCGGGCGCTACGTGCGGGTGGCGGCGTGATGGCCGCGCCTATCCTCCGCGGCCGTGCCCGATCGGCGTCCGTCAGGGGAGGACCGGCCCATCAAGGTGTGCCTGGCGATCGCCGGGTCGGACTCCGGCGGCGGCGCAGGGATCCAGGCCGACCTGAAGGCCTTCGCGGCGGCCGGGGTCCACGGGACGACGGCGATCACGGCGCTCACCGCGCAGAACACGGTCGCGGTGACCGCCGTCGAGGCGGTCTCGCCGGCGATGGTCCTCGCGCAGGTGCGGGCGGTCGCCGAGGACCTCGGCGTGGATGCCGTGAAGGTCGGGATGCTCGGGAGCGTCGCGACGACGGAGGCCGTCGCACAGGCGCTCTCGGAGCTGGCGCCGGGGACGCCGGTCGTCGTGGACCCGGTGATGGTCGCCGAGTCGGGCGCGCGGCTGCTCGAGCGCGACGCGGAGGCGGCGCTCCGCGAGCTGATCGTCCCGCGCGCGAGCGTCGTCACGCCGAACGTGCCGGAGGCGCGCGCCCTGGCGGGCGACGGCGACGCCGAGCTGGACGGCGCGGCGCTGGCGCGGGCGGTGCACGCGCTCGGCCCCGGAGCGGTCGTGCTGACCGGCGGGCACCGCGAGCAGGCGATCGACGTGCTCTTCGACGGCGAGCGCGCGATCGAGATCGCGGGGGAGCGCCACCCGGACGGCGCCGCCCACGGCTCGGGCTGCACGCACTCCTCGACGCTGGCGGCGCACCTGGCGCTCGGGGCGGGCCTGGAGGACGCGGCGCGCGCGGCGCGCGCGGCCGCGGGGGCCGCGGTGCGCGACGGGCTGCGCGAGCTCGGCGCGGGGCCGGGGCCGGTCGACGTGCTCGGGCTGCGCGCCCGCCTGCTCGGAGGCCCCGCCCGGGTGACATAATCTCTCGTGACGTGAAGTTCCTGCGCATGAAGCCCGGTCACGGTGAGGTCCTGCTCGCGGAGGGCGACGTGGCGGTGGCCGAGGAGGAGGAGCGGCTGGTCGAGGAGTTCCGCCACCAGCTCGACGAGGGGATGTGGGCCGCGGTCCCGACGAGCCCGGGCGGCGGCAGGCGCGAGGCCGTGATGGTCAAGACCTTCGACGAGGTCCCGCGCGACGCCGAGCGCGTGATCTTCTTCCCGCGCGCCGCCGGCGGCGCCTGAGCCGGGCCCGCGAAGGGAAGCACCCGGCATGGTCCTCGCGCTCACGGCAACCGGATTGGTGATCGTGGCGCTGCTGTGGGATCTCGTACTCCCGCCGGCGAAGGAGGCCTGGGAGCGACACCGCGCGCGCCGCGCGATCGTGCCGGTCGACGCCTACGACCCCGGGCGTGAGCGCCGGGCCGAGCAGCGCGCCCGCGCGCTGCTGCGCTCGTGTGTGAGCGACGAGGAGTGGGCGATGTACCGCGACCTCGGGTTCATCCGCGTATGGGGCCGACTGGCATCTGGGCCCGGCCGCGGGCGCGGGGGGCTCGGCGGCGCGCTCGCCGGCGACGCGTCCGCCTACGGCGCGCCCTACGCCTACCTCGTATACCCCCACAAGCCGGTGGTCGCCTACCTGCCGCAGACGCGCCGCCTGCTGAGCGAGTACTGCGTCGAGTTCCCCGACGAGACGCGCCCCTATGGCTCCGCGCGGCTGCCGGACTCCGACGACGTGCTCGCCAAGTGGATGGCGCTGACCGGCGACGAGCGGCGCCTGATCGAGACCGCGAACATGCACCTTCCCGGACGCCAGATCGACCCGCGGCAGGTGCGCCGCGACCTCTGGCGCCTGAGCCAGTGGGAGCGCGAGCGGCTCCGCCGCGCGCAGCGGGCGCCGGGTAGTGTTCCCGCGCCGTGAGCGCCCCCTCCGCGACGCAGTTCGACCTCAAGCATCGCTCCCGCGCCCTCACCGAGGGGCCGGAGCGCGCCGCCGCGCGCGCCTACCTGAAGGGCATCGGCTTCGACGACGACGACCTCGCCAAGCCGCTGATCGGGGTCGCGAGCACGTGGATCGAGACGATGCCCTGCAACTTCCACCTGCGCGCGCTCGCGGCCAAGGTCAAGGACGGCGTCCGCGCCGCCGGCGGCACTCCGATGGAGCTCAACACGATCGCGATCTCCGACGGGATCACGATGGGCACGCACGGCATGAAGACCTCGCTCGTCTCGCGCGAGGTGATCGCCGACTCGATCGAGCTCGTCGGGCGTGGCCACCTCTTCGACGGGATGATCGCCCTGTCGGGCTGCGACAAGACGATCCCGGGCACGGTGATGGCGCTCGCGCGCCTCGACGTCCCGTCGGTGATGCTCTACGGCGGATCGATCCCGCCGGGGCGCTTCCGCGGCAGGGACGTCTCGATCCAGGACGTCTTCGAGGCGATCGGCGCGCACGCCGTCGGCAGGATGAGCGACGAGGACCTCGCCGAGCTCGAGGCCGTCGCGAGCCCGGGCGTCGGCGCCTGCGGCGGGCAGTTCACGGCCAACACGATGGCGATGGCCTTCGAGGTGCTCGGCATCAGCCCGATGGCCGCCAACCTGGTGCCCGCCCAGGACGCGACCAAGGCCGACGTCGCCCGCGCCGCGGGCGAGCTCGTCATGGACGTCCTACGCCGCGGCCTGCGGCCGAGCGAGGTCATCACGCGCGAGTCGCTCGAGAACGCGATCACGGCGCTCGCCGCCTCCGGAGGCTCGACCAACGGCGTGTTGCACCTGCTCGCCGTCGCGCGCGAGGCGGGAGTCGAGCTCTCGATCGACGACTTCGACCGCATCTCCGAGCGCACGCCGCTGCTGTGCGATCTGAAGCCCGGCGGCGAGTACCTCGCCGTCGACCTCTACGCGGCGGGCGGCGTGCCGCTGCTGCTGAGCCGCCTGAGCGAGGCCGGCCTGCTGCACGAGGACGCGATCACCGTCACCGGCGCGACGATCGGCGAGGCGGCCGCAGCGGCGAGCGAGAAGGAGGGCCAGCGCGTCGTGCGTGCGCTCGACGAGGCGCTCAAGCCGAACGGCGGCATCGCGATCCTCAAGGGCAACCTCGCGCCGGAGGGCTGCGTCGTCAAGCTCGTCGGTCACGAGCGCCGCCACCACCGTGGCCCCGCGCGCGTCTTCGACGGCGAGGAGGCGGCGATGGAGGCCGTCCTCAACGAGCGCATCGAGGCGGGCGACGTCGTCGTGATCCGCAACGAGGGGCCCGCCGGCGGGCCCGGCATGCGCGAGATGCTCGCCGTCACCCCCGCGATCAACGGCAGCGGGCTGGGCGAGAGCGTCGCGCTGCTCACCGACGGCCGCTTCTCCGGCGCCACGCACGGGTTCATGG
>DASTWP010000086.1:0-2122 GCA_035765835.1 Solirubrobacteraceae bacterium | reverse complement strand
GGCGCTGCTGCTCGGTGCGCTTGCGGCCTCGGACGTCGCGGGCCGCGAGCGCGCGCTCGCGCGCAGCGTCGGCCGTCCGGTGCCGGTGCTCGTCGCGCGCCGCGCCGTCCCGGCGGGCCGTCGCCTGACGGCCGCGATGCTCGCGGTCCGCGAGGTTCCGGCGCGCTACGCCCCGGCCGAGTCGTTCGCGGCGGTCGCGGACGTCGACGGCCTGCGGGCGGCCGTGCCGATCCCCGCCGGGGCCGACCTCGCCCCGGCGCTCGTGCGCGACGAAGCGGCCGGCTCGCCGGCGGCCACCGGCGGCGTGCCGCCGGGCCTGCGCCCGCTCGCGCGCGGTGAGCGCGCGCTGGATCTCGTCGCGACAGGCGAGCCCGCGGCGTTCGCGCCCGGCGGGCACGTGGACGTGCTCGTCACACGCGACGGCGACGGCGGCGCGCCCGGCTCGACCGCGCTCGCGCTCCAGGACGTCGAGGTGCTGGCGGTCGCGCCCGCCGGCGAGGACGAGCGCCCGGCCGGAGCGCCGCCGGGCCCGCGCGTCGCGCTGACGCTGCGCGTCACGCTGCGCCAGGCGGTCTACCTCACGGCGGCGCAGAGCTTCGCGCGCGAGATCCGCGCGCTGCCGCGGGCGCCGGGCGACGGGTCCGAGGAGCACGCGCCGCTGCGCATCGGCTCCGGCCTCTGAGGTGACCGGCGCATCGGGCAATCGTCCAGCGCGGCGGGGCGGATGCGCAGGTGGCCTGCGGGGCAGCCGATGAGAGCCTCGGTGGACTTGCGCCCATGGTGGAGGGCGCTTCCAGAGGCGGGTGCGGCACTGGTGGCCCACCCGCCTCTCGCTTTTGCGGGGGGCGAACATCGCGGGCCGCGCGCCTAGTGCCCGCATGGACGCGCGCGCGGAGGCACTGGACGAGCTGGCGGGAACGTTGCGGGCGCGGCTGCTCGACGAGGCCGGCGGCGCGTCCGGAGGCGCGGGCCTGCCGGATCGCATCCGCGCGCTGGTCGACCGCGAGGCCGGCGTGCTCGCGCCCGCGGACCGCGACGAGCTGGCGCGCATCCTCGGCGAGCGGGCGTTCGGCCTCGGGCCGCTCGAGGCCCTTCTGCGCGACCCGGCGGTCGACGAGGTCATGGTCAGCGGCACGCGCCCGGTGTGGGTCGAGCGCCACGGCCGCCTCGAGCGCACCTCGGTTGCGTTCGCCGCGGATGGCGAGCTGCGGCACGCGATCGAGCGCATCCTCGCGCCGCTGGGGCGGCGCGTCGACGAGGCCGAGCCGCTGTGCGACGCGCGGCTGCCCGACGGCTCGCGCGTGAACGTCGTGATCCCGCCGCTGGCCGTCGACGGGCCGGCGCTGACGATCCGCCGCTTCCGGCAGCGCGGGCTCGGTCCGGAGGAACTGGTCGCGCTCGGCACCTGGACTCCGCGGCTGCGCGAGATCCTGGAGGCGGCGGTGCAGGCGCGCCTGAACGTGCTCGTCAGCGGCGGCACGGGTTCCGGCAAGACGACGACGCTGAACGCGCTGTCGGCCTTCGTGCCCGACGGCGAGCGCGTCGTCACGATCGAGGACACGGCCGAGCTGCGCCTGCGCCAGCCGCACGTCGTGCGGCTCGAGGCGCGGCCCGCGAACGTCGAGGGGCGCGGCGAGGTGGGCATCAGGCGCCTGCTGCGCAACGCGCTGCGGATGCGGCCGGACCGGATCGTGGTCGGAGAGGTCCGCGGCCCGGAGGCGCTCGAGATGCTGGCGGCGATGACGACGGGTCATGACGGCTCGCTCTCGACCGTCCACGCGTCCTCGCCCGCGGAGGCGCTGCGGCGCGTCGAGACGCTCGCGCTGATGGCGGACGTCGGCCTCCCGCACGCGGCGGTGCGCGAGCAGGCGGCGGGCGCGCTCGACCTGATCGTCCACCAGGCGCGGCTGCCGGGCGGCGAGCGGCGCGTCGTCGCGGTCGCCGAGGTCGTGCGCGTCGCGGGCGGGCCGGCCGTGCGCGAGCTCTTCTCGCTGCGCGACGGCCGCGAGACGTGGCACGCGCCGCGCGGCGAGGCGGTCGCCGAGCGGCTGTCGGCCGTGCTGCCGGACGGCGTGAGCTGCGCGTGAGCGGGTCGCCGCTGCTCGCATTCGCGGCAGCCGCC
>DASTWP010000085.1:0-16091 GCA_035765835.1 Solirubrobacteraceae bacterium | reverse complement strand
GCGACGGCGCCGCGCGCGCGGCCGATGCCGGAGCCGCCGATCCCGCCCCACGGCACCTGCGGCGCGCTGCGCGCGACGAGGTGGTCGTTCATCCACACCATGCCGGCGCGCAGCTCGCGCGCGATGCGCGCGCCCTTGTAGCGGTCGGCGGTCCAGATCGAGGCGCCGAGGCCGGCGTCGCCCGCGTTCGCGCGCGCGATCGCCTCGTCCTCGCTGTCGACGCGCTCGACGAGCAGGACCGGGCCGGGCAGCTCCTCGCGCGCGAGCCGCATCGCCGGCGTCACGCCGGTCAGCACCGCCGGGGCGAAGTACGCGCCCCGCAGGCCGCCGGGCGCGTCGGCAGGCCCGCCGCAGTGCAGGGTGGCGCCCTCGGCGACCGCCGCCTCCACGAGCTCGCGCAGGCGCGCGCAGCGGTCGCTCGTCACGAGCGGGCCGATCTCCGTCGACGGATCGAGCGGGTCGCCGAGCCGCCGCGCCCGCGCCGTCGCGACCGCGCCGGCGAGGAAGCGCTCGTGGACCTCGCGCATGCACACCGCGCGCTTGACGCTGCCCCCGCACTGCCCGGCGTTGGCGAACGCCGCCCAGGCCGCGCCGCGCGCCGCCCGCCCGACGTCGGCGTCCGCGAGCACGAGCATCGGGTCACGCCCGCCGAGCTCGAGCACGCTGCGCTTCAGCCCGCGCGCGCATGCCTCGCCGACCGCGACGCCGGCGGCGGCCGAGCCAGTGAAGCGCACCTGCGCGACCGGGGCGTTCACGAGCGCCTGCCCCGCGTCGGCGTGGCCGTGTACGACGCGCAGCAGCCCCTCGGGCAGCCCGGCGCGCGCGAGCACGCGCGCGATCCGCTCGCCCGCCAGCGGGGCGTGCGGCGAGGGCTTCAGGACGACGCCGTTGCCCGCCATCAGCGCGACCGCGACATCGCCGAGCGGCGTCGCGAACGGCTCCGTCGCCGAGCCGATCACGCCGACCACGCCCAGCGGCTCGTACGACCAGCGCCCGCGCTTGATCGGGTGCTGCGTGCGCGAGAACGCGATCCGCTCGCCGGCGAGGATCCGCGGGCCGGCCTGCGCGAGCCACTGCAGCGTCTCGACCGCCGGCAGCAGCTCCATCAGCTCGGCCTCGGCGCGCGGGCGGCCCTGCTCGCGGCAGATCAGCTCGGTGATCTCGTCGAACTCGTCGATGACGGCCTGCGCGGCGCGCGTCATGTAGCGCGCCCGGTCGGCGAGGCGCAGCTGTGCCCACAGCGGCTGCACGGCGGCGGCGCCGCGCACGGCGGCCGCCACGTCGTCGGCGGAGGTGCGCTCGACGGTGCCCAGGCGCTCGCCCGTCGCGGGGCTCAGCGACTCGAGCGGCGCGGGCTGCTGCTCGCTGCGCGGCGGGGCGTCCATCGCCGCGCGATCATCGCACGGCGCTCGCGCGCCCTACGCCACGCGAAGGCCCGCGACCGTGCCGAGCCCGGTCACGCCGCACTCGGCCAGGGCCCGGAGCAGGAGGTCGTGCAGCCCAGGCGCGACGTCCTCGTCGGCCACGACGACGACCGGCTCGGTGCCGGCGACGTCGCCGCAGGCGAATCCCACGAGCTGCTCGCGCCCGCCGGTCCACGCGGTCGCGCAGATCGCGACGTGGTCGCGCGGCTGGTGGCGCAGGGCGCGGCAGATCTCGAGCTCCCCGGCGTCGGGCAGGCCGAGCCGCGCCTGCAGCTCGCGCAGCGCGCGGCGGTCGCTCGTGTGCGGAAGCCGCGCGCGGACGCGACGACCGCCTGGGAGTGTGTGGGTGCCGAAGAGCCGCATCGTCTAAGCGTTACCCACGGTACGGCGAGATCCCTGGGCTCCTGTGACGGGCCTCACACTGGCGCGGTTTCCAGGCGGACGCCTCTCAGCCCTGCCCGCGCTCGCGGCGGATCGCCGCCATGCGCTCGCGCAGCGGGGCCTCCGCTTCGTCGGGCTCGTAGAAGCGCGCGCCGCGGACCCGCTCGGGCAGCAGCTCCTGGGGCGAGACGTGCCCCGGGCGGTCGTGCGGGTAGTCGTAGCCCTCGCCGCGGCCGAGCTCCGCCGCACCCGGGTACGCCGCGCTCTGCAGGTAGGCGGGCGGCGCCTGCGCGCCGTGCTCGCGCACGTGCGCCCGTGCCGCGGAGATCGCGCGGTACGCGGCGTTCGACTTCGGCGCGAGCGCGAGGTAGATCGCCGCCTGCGCGAGCGCGTGCATCGCCTCGGGCATGCCGACGTGCTCGACCGCGCCCGCGGCGGCGACCGCCAGCGGCAGCGCGCGCGGGTCCGCGTTCCCCACGTCCTCGGAGGCGAGCACGATCATCCGCCGCGCGATGAAGCGCGGGTCCTCGCCGCCCTCGAGCATCACCGCGAGGTAGTAGAGCGAGGCGTCGGGGTCGGAGCCGCGGGTGGCCTTGATCCAGGCGCTGATCGTGTCGTAGTGGCGGTCGCCCGCCTTGTCGTAGAGGACCGCGCGGCGCTGCAGCGCGTCCTCGGCCGCGGGGAGCGTCACGCGCTCGCTGGTCTCCGCCGCCAGCTCGAGCGCCGACAGCGCCGTGCGCGCGTCGCCGCCGGCGCGCGCGGCGAGGAAGGCGAGCGCCTCCTCGTCGGCCTCTGCGCCGGTCAGCCCCAGCGCGCGCCGCAGCAGCGTCTCGATCTCCTCCGCCTCCAGCGGCTGCAGCTCGTAGACCTGCGCGCGCGAGAGCAGCGCGGAGTTGACCTCGAAGTAGGGGTTCTCGGTCGTCGCGCCGATCAGCGTCAGCAGGCCCTCCTCGACCGCGGGCAGCAGCGCGTCCTGCTGGGCCTTGTTGAAGCGGTGGATCTCGTCGAGGAAGAAGACCGTGCCGCGGCCGCCCTTGCGGCGCTCGCGCGCGCGGGCGATCACCTCGCGCACCTGCGGTCGCCCGGCCTCGACGGCGCTCAGCTCCTCGAACGCCGAGTCGGCGGTGCGCGCGACGAGACGCGCGAGCGTCGTCTTGCCGGAGCCCGGCGGCCCGTAGAGGATCATCGAGTGCGGGCGCCCCTGCTCGAGCGCGGTGCGCAGGGCCGAGCCCGGCGCGAGCAGGTGCTCCTGGCCGACGACCTCGTCCAGGCTGCGCGGCCGCATGCGCGCCGCCAGCGGCGCGCCCGCCGGCGCGGCGTCCGCCACCGGGTCCGGCTCCTCGGGCCCGAACAGGGTCTCCACGCGACCAGTATTCCCGTCGCGGCAGTCACGCTCGCGTAGCCTGCGCAGCAGGATGGACCTCGAAGCCGAGACCACGCAGCTGCTCCAGCGACTGCTCAGGCACAGGACGGTCAACCCGCCCGGCGACGAGCGCCCGCTGCAGGAGGAGCTCGCGCGCGACCTCGAGCAGGCCGGCTTCGAGGTCGAGCTGCTCGGCGTCACCGCGGCGCGCCCGAACCTCGTCGCGCGCCTGCGCGGCGCCGGCGAGGGGCCGACGCTGTGCCTGCTCTCGCACTGCGACACCGTGCTCGCCACGCCCGAGGACTGGCAGCGCGACCCGTGGTCCGGCGACGTCGTCGACGGCGAGGTCTGGGGACGCGGCGCGCAGGACATGAAGTCCCAGACCGCGGCCGAGGCGGCGGCCGCGATCTCGCTGGCGCGCGAGGGCTGGCGGCCGGCGCGCGGCGAGTTGCTCGTCGTGGTCGTCGTCGACGAGGAGACCGGCGGCGAGAACGGCGCGATCTGGCTGACAGAGACGCACCCCGACAAGGTCCGCTGCGACTACCTGCTCAACGAGGGCGCGGGCACCGTGATCCCGCACGACGGCGGCCGCCTGTACGGCGTCTGCGTCGCCGAGAAGGGCGTCTTCCGCTTCACGCTCACGACGCGCGGCGCGGCCGGCCACGCCTCGATGCCGAACATCGCCGACAACGCGCTGCTGAAGCTCGCGCCTCTGGTCCAGGCGCTCGGCGAGCGCCGCCCCTCGCAGGACGTGACGGACGCGCCGCGGCTGTTCCTGGAGGCGCTCGGGACGACGCACGAGGAGCTGCGCGAGCGCGATCCGATGCTCGCGGCGGTGCTCGAGCCGGCGCTCGGCGTCACGTTCGCGCCGACGATGGCGGCCGCCAGCGAGAAGATCAACGTGATCCCCGCCGCCGCACGCCTGCAGGTCGACTGCCGCGTGCCGCCCGGTCTCGGCGAGGAGACCGCCCGCGAGCGCCTGCGCGAGATATTGGGCCCACCCACCCCCGACGGCTACGAGCTCGAGTTCAGCGAGCGCGTCGTGGGCAACGGCTCGCCGGCGGAGTCGCCCCTGATGGATGCCATCCGCGGCTGGATCGGGCGCGAGGACCCCGAGGCGCGCGTCGTCCCGGTGATGCTGCCGGCCTACACCGACTCGCGCGCGTTTCGCGACGCCTTCCCCGGCCTCGTCGCCTACGGGTTCTTCCCCCAGCGCGAGAAGAGCCTCTACGAGGCCTGGCCGCTCGTCCACGGCAAGGACGAGCGCATCGACGTGCGCGACCTCGGCTTCGCCGCGCGCTTCTACCGTGACGTGAGCAAGGAGCTGCTCGGATGAGCGAGACACCGCACAAGCAGAAGCTGCGCCTCGGCGGCATGGCGCTGCGCAACGGCCTGCTGGTGCACGGCCCGACGCACTGGGCCGCCGCCGTGCGCCGCCAGGACGGCACGATCGCCGTCGCGTCCGGGCGCAAGCCGCGCCTGCGCGGCCGCATCGACCGGCTGCCCGGCGCTCGCGGCGTCGCGCGCATCGGCGAGGCGATGGTCGTGATCCCGATCGTCAAGCGCGCGCTGCCGGAGGCGAAGCTGCCGTTCCAGGACAGGCGCGTGCTCGCAGCGATGGCGGGCGCGATGGCCGGCGGCGCTGCGCTGCGCCGCGGCATGCGCGGCTCGGGCGGGGAGGCGGCCGCGGCGGCGCTCGCGCTCGTCCCGTCGCTCGTGACGCTGCGCAGCGGCGACGTCGCCGCCTACCACGGCGTCGAGCACAAGGCGATCGCGGCCTACGAGCAGGACGCCGAGGATGCGCGCGACGCCGCCAAGGAGCACGACCGCTGCGGCTCGCACCTGATGGCGCCGCTGATGGCCTCGAACCTCGCCGGCGCGGCACTGCTGCGCAAGCTCGTCGAGCGCCCGCGGCCGCTGCACGGCGGGCTCGTCTCGCTGGCCTCGATCGGCGTCGCCGTCGAGGTCTTCGCGTGGTCCGAGCGCCACGCCGGCACGCGTGCCGCGCGCGCCCTGCGCCGGCCCGGCCACGAGCTCCAGCGCGTGCTCGGGACGCGCGAGCCGAGCGAGGAGCAGCTCGAGGTCGGGCGCGCAGCCTTGCAGGAGATCCTGCGGGCCGAGGGCGCACTCTGAGCAGCTTCGGGCCGGGAATCCGTCCAGAGGGTCGAGAAACCGCGCTTGCTGCCCGATACTGAGCGGGAATGGGAGACCCTGCCCAGGCCATCGACGCGAAGAACCAGCTCGTCCAGTCGCTGGATGCGCTGAGCCAGACCTTGCACCAGTACACCCTCACCGGCTTCCTGCCGCAACCCAGCTCGAGCATCACCTCGCACATCCAGGACTGGGCGAACCAGTGGCAGGCGCCGCTGGCGATCCTGTTCATGGGCGTGATCGCCTACGTGCTGTGGCGCACGATGAAGATGATGCCGCGGACCAAGCCGGTGCAGATCAAGCCGCAGGTCAGCCAGGACATCGGCTGGGACGACATCGCCGGCGTGGACGAGGCGAAGGCCGAGCTGCGCGAGGTGGTCGAGTTCCTGCGCAACCCCGGTCCGTTCAAGAAGCTCGGCGCGAAGGTGCCGCGCGGCGTGATGCTGCACGGGCCGCCGGGCACGGGCAAGACGCTGCTGGCGAAGGCGGTCGCCCACGAGGGCCAGGCGCAGTTCTTCTCGCAGTCGGCCTCGTCGTTCGTCGAGATGTTCGCGGGCCTCGGCGCCGCGCGCATCCGGCGCCTGTTCAACGAGGCGCGCAAGCACGAGCCGTGCGTGATCTTCATCGACGAGCTGGACGCCGTCGGCGCGCGGCGCGGCTCGGACATGAACTCCGAGCGCGAGCAGACGCTCAACCAGCTGCTGGTCGAGATGGACGGCTTCGCCTCCACGGACCGCATCGTCGTGATGGCGGCCTCGAACCTGCTCGAGAAGCTCGACCCGGCACTGCTGCGCCCCGGCCGCTTCGACCGCCAGGTCTTCGTCTCCCCGCCCGACGTCAAGGGCCGCGAGCGCATCCTGCAGGTGCACACTCGCAACAAGCCGCTCGATCCCGACGTCGACCTCGGGCTGGTCGCGCAGCAGACGAGCGGCCTGACCGGCGCCGACCTCGCCAACATCTGCAACGAGGCGGCGATCTTCGCCGCGCGCCGCAGCGCCGCGACGATCGGCCCGCAGGACTTCGACGGCGCGCTCGAGCGCGTGATCGCCGGGGTCGCCTCCTCGACGACGCTGAACTCGCGCGAGCGCAGGATCGTCGCCTACCACGAAGCCGGCCACGCGCTCTGCCGCGAGCTGCTGCCCGCAAGCGACCGCGTGCACAAGATCTCGATCGTGCCGCGCGGGCGCGCGCTCGGCTACGTGATGAACCTCCCCGAGGAGGACTCCTACCTGAAGAACCGCGACGAGCTCGTCGAGCAGATGGCGATCCTGCTCGGCGGCCGCGTCTCGGAGCAGATCGTCTTCGGCGCGGTCACCAACGGCGCGGCCAACGACCTCCAGCGCGTCGCGGAGATCACGCACGCGATGGTGCACCAGTACGCGATGGGCACCTCGGACTCCAACAACCACACGGTCAGCGACCCGGCGCTGCTGTCGGACCTCACGCGCCGCATCCGCGACGAGGAGCAGCAGCAGCTCGCCTTCGAGGCCCAGCGCCTGGCCTGGGATCTGATCACGTCGCACCGCGAGAAGCTCGACGAGTTCGCGGATGCGCTGCTCGAGCGCGAGGTGCTCGAGCGCGCCGAGATCGACGAGATCATGAAGGACGTGACGGTGCGCGAGCGCCGGCGCTCGGTCGCCCCGCCGCCGCCCAGCCTGCGCGTGGCCGCGGCGCGGTCGGAGCAGGCCTCGGCCGAGCCGGAGCCGCCCGCCGCCGCTTCGTAGACTTGCGCGCGTGTTCGCACGGCTGGACCACATCGGCGTGGCGGTCGAGGACCTCGACGGCGCACTGAAGCTCTACGAGCAGACCTACGAGATGACGCTCGTGCATCGCGAGGTCGTCGAGGAGCAGGGGGTCGAGGCCGTGCTGCTCGACGTCGGCGAGAACCACGTCGAGCTGCTGCGCCCGCTCTCCGACGACACGCCGGTCGGCAAGTTCCTCGCCAAGCGCGGGCCGGGCCTGCACCACGTCGCCTACCAGGTGGCCGACATCGACGCCGCGCTCGCGGCGCTGAAGGCGTCCGGGACGCGGCTGATCGACGAGACGCCGCGGGTCGGCATCCGCTCCTCGCGCGTCGCGTTCCTGCATCCCGCCGCCAGCGGCGGCGTCCTGACCGAGATCGTCGAGCCCGCGGGAGGGCATTGAACCCATGGCGCAGCACATCTCCATCGGCTTCCAGGCGGCGCCGCCGATCGCGCTGCGCGTCAGCGACGAGGAGCTCGGCAAGCTCCGCGAGGCGCTCGGCGGCGAGGGCTGGCACGTGGTCGAGGCCGAGGACGGCTCGCTGCGGCTGAACCTCGAGCACGTGCTCTGGGTGCGCGAGGAGCGCGACGAGCACCGCGTCGGGTTCGGCATCGGCTCCTGAGGAGGGGCTTCGACGAGCGCGTGCTGCGCCTGGCGCGCACGCGCGGCCACACGGCCGGGCGTGACCGTGCTGTGGCGGCGTTCTCGCGCCTCGGCGAGCACGGCGCGTGCTGGCTCGCGCTCGGCGCGCTCCTGGCCGCCGCGGAGCCGGCGCGGCGCCGCGAGCGGGCCCGCGCGACGGCGGCCGTCGCCTTCGCCTACGCGCTGAACACGGCCGTCAAGCTCGTCGTGCGCCGGCCGCGGCCGCGCCTGGCGGGCCTGCCGGCGCTCGTCGGCACGCCCACGCAGCTCTCGTTCCCGAGCGCGCACGCGGCCACGTCGGCGTGCGCGGCGCGGCTGTTCGGGCCGGCGGTGCTGCCGGCGGCGCTGGCGCTGCCACTCAGCCGCCTCTACCTCGGCGTCCACTACCCGAGCGACGTGCTCGCGGGCGCCCTGCTCGGCGTCCTCGTCGCGGAGGCTGCGCGATGAAGGTCGGCATCGTCGGCATGCCGAACGCCGGCAAGTCCTCGCTCTTCAACGCGCTGACGAAGGCAGGCGCCGAGGCCGCGAACTACCCGTTCACGACGATCGAGCCGAACGTCGCGGTCGTCCCGGTCGCCGACGAGCGGCTCGAGCGCGTCGCGCAGACGGTCGGCTCCAGCGAGGTCGTGCACGACACGATCGACTTCCACGACATCGCGGGCCTCGTGCGCGGCGCGCACGAGGGCGAGGGCCTGGGCAACCAGTTCCTCGCGAACATCCGCGAGGTCGACGCGATCGTCCACGTCGTGCGGGCGCACCGCGACCCGAACGTGATCCATCCCGAGGGCGCGGTCGACCCGGCGCGCGATCTCGAGACGATCGAGACCGAGCTGGTCTTCGCCGACCTCGAGCAGGCCGAGCGGCGCGTGGACCGGGTCGTGCGCCAGGCGCGCGGCGGCGAGCGCGCGGCGATCGCCGAGGAGCGCTGGCTGCGCGAGCTGATCGCGGCGCTCCAGGAGGGCAGGCCGGCGCGCACGGTGCCGGTCCCCGACGACGCGCCCGACGCGCTGCGCAACCTCCACCCGCTCACGGCCAAGCCCGTCCTCATCGTCGCGAACGTCGACGAGGGCGAGGACGAGGTGCCGCCGGAGGTCGTCGCGCATGCGCAGGCGATCGGGGCGGGCGCCGTCGCCGTGTCGTCGCGGCTGGAGGCGGAGCTGTCCGAGCTCGACGACGAGGACGCCGCGGCGATGCGGGCCGGCCTCGGGGTGTCGGAGTCGGGCCTCCAGCGCGTCGTTCGCGGCGCGTTCGCCCTGCTCGACCTGATCGCGTTCTTCACCGCCGGCGAGGCGAAGCCCGCGCAGTCCTGGCACCTGCGGCGCGGCCTGACCGCGTGGCACGCCGCAGGCGAGATCCACTCGGACATCCAGAAGGGCTTCGTCCGCGCCGAGGTGATCGGCTGGGAGGCGCTCGTCGACGCGGGCGGGTACGCCGGCGCCCGCGATCGCGGCACGCTGCGGCTGGAGGGCCGCGACTACGTGATGGCCGACGGCGACGTGATCACGGTCAAGTTCACGCCCTAGCCGCGAGCTGCTCGAGCCGCCCCGCCAGGCGGCCCATCCCGCGCTCGCTCGCGGCGGCCGCGGCGCCGGCGGCGTCGAGGGGCGCGTCCGGCGGGCGCTCGACGTCCACGGGCCGCAGCGTCGCGATGTCCTTGAAGCGGCGCAGCTCCTGCGCCTGCGTGCGCAGCGTCTCGGCGACGCGCGGCTTCAGCGCGGTGGCGCGCTGTGCGGCCTCGAGCAGCGCCTCGAGCGTCCCGTGCTCTCGCAGCAGGTCGCGCGCGCCCTTCTCGCCGATGCCCTTCGCGCCCGGGATGCCGTCGCTCGGGTCGCCGCGCAGCGCGATGAAGTCCGGCACCTGCCCGGGCTCGATCCCGTAGCGCTCGCGCACGCCGTCGCGGTCGATCAGCTCAGGCCCGGCCCTGCCGCCGCCCGGCCACAGCACGCCGACCTGCTCGCCGACGCACTGGAACATGTCGCGGTCGCCGGTGAACAGCAGCGCGCGGCCGCCGGCGGCGACCTCGGCGCGCGCCAGCGCGCCCAGCAGGTCGTCGGCCTCGAGCGTCTCGTGCGCGAGCACGCGCCAGCCGAAGGCCTCGAAGAAGGCCGGCGCGTCCTCCCACTGGGGCACGAGCTCCGCGGGCATCTCGGGGCGGTCGGCGTGGTAGCCGCCGTAGAGCTCGACGCGGTAGTGCGCCGCCTCGGCGCCGAAGCACAGGACGACCGCGCGCGGCGCGTGCAGCTCCACGGCCTGGAGGACCAGGTTCGCGGTCCCGAGCAGCGCGTTGACGGGCCTGCCGTCGACGCCCTTGATGCTCTTCGGCAGCGCGAAGAAGGCGCGGTAGAGAAGCGAGGGGGCGTCGACGGCGAGCAGCGGTCCGGCCACGATCGCGAGAGCTTAGGGTTCCGCCCATGCTCACCATCACCGGAATCGACGAACTGAAGGCCAAGGTCGGCGAGGAGCTCGGCGTCAGCGAGTGGCACGAGGTCACGCAGGAGGCGGTCGACGCCTTCGCCGAGGCGACGAACGACCACCAGTGGATCCACGTCGACCCCGAGCGCGCGAAGGCGACGCCCTTCGGCGGTACGATCGCGCACGGGCTCTACACGCTCTCGCTGGGCCCGCAGTTCTCCTACGCGATGTTCTCGATCGAGAACGTCGCCTTCGGCCTGAACTACGGCTACGACCGCGTGCGCTTCCCGGCGCCGGTTCCCGTCGGCTCGAAGGTGCGCATGCGCGCCTCGCTGACGAGCGTCGACGACATCCCCGGCGGCGTGCAGACGAAGATCACGCAGACGTTCGAGGTCGAGGGCGGCGAGAAGCCCGTCTGCGTCGCCGAGTCGCTGTCCCGCATCTACGGGGGATAGGTCACCGGACGCTCAGCGCGCGTGGAGCGTCGGCCCGACGTCGTGGCCGTAGACCACGCGGTAGGTGCCGCGACCGGGAAGGCGCACGGAGTAGCGGCCGCCGCGACCGACCTGCGTGTCGACCGCCAGGCGCCACGCCTTGCCGCGCCTGACCTGCACGCGCGCCCAGGCGCCGCGGCGCGCCGGCGAGATCGTGCCGACCGCGTACAGCGGGCTCAGTCGCGCCGCGCTCGCAGTCGCGCCGCCTGAGCCGTCGGTGTTGCCGGCGCCCGAGCCGGAGCCGCTCGACGCGCCGCCGGTCGGAGAGGGCTGCTGGGGGTCGGGCGGAGGCGTCGGCGCCGGCGGTGTCGGGACGCGCTTCACGCCCGAGGAGATCGTCCGGAACGTCATCCAGGAGTCCCAGAGGCCCAGGGCCGTGCGCAACTGCGGGCCGGTGACGGCGGTCGTCCCGCGCGATCCGACGATCAGCGCGCGCACGATCCGGGGCGAGACGCCGCGCTGCAGGACCTTGATCCGGACGAAGCGCCCCTGGACCAGCCCGCGCAGCTCGCGCGCGGCCTGCGTGAAGGACAGCCGGATCGGCCCCCAGCGGTGCTTCGGAGAGGTGTTGTCGTAGGGGTCGTCGACGCCCTTCAGCCACGGCTCGGGCGAGGACCCGATCATCGAGTTCTCGACGTTCTCGGTGTGGCCGCCGGAGGTGGAGAAGAAGTACGTGACGACCGGCTTGCCGAAGAACGTCACGACCTGGCCGGCGGTCGAGGCCACCGCGAGGTCGGTCGACGCCGTCTCGCCCGAGACCCCGAGGTACATCTGCGAGCGCGTGTCCGGCCACAGCTCGCCGCTGCCGCTCGTGACCGCGAACGTCCGCGCGGCGACCGCCTGCGCCTTCAGCGCCTCGATCGGCCAGCTCGACGGGCTCTCGCCGGCGACGACGCCGCGCACGTAGTCCTCGAGGTCGAGCGTGTCGACCGCGTCGAGGCCGCTGCCGCCGTCGCCCGCCGGGCGCACCGTCAGCGTGCCGCGGTAGGCGCCGCCACGCACGCCGTTGATCGCCGTGCCGCCGAGCACGATCGGGCCTGCCGGCGAGGGGGCGAGTGAGATCGGGCCGCCCGCCCGCGCGACCGACGTGCCGCTCGCGTCGCGCACCAGGACGTCGCCGCTCTTGCGCGAGCGCGAGATCACGTAGGTCTGCGCCGGATCGGTCTTGGCGCCGCCGGCGCTCGCGACGCCGCTGACGCGCAGCGTCTTCTGGCCGGCCTGCAGGATCACGCTGACGTCGGGCTCCGGATCGAGCCGCCCGAGCTGCGTGCCCGTGTAGTAGTGGGCGAGGATGTTGTCGTACGTCCAGCCGTGCTGGGCGTAGCCGTAGGCGCCGTACTGGCTCATCCCGACGCCGTGGCCGAAGCCCGCGCCGCGGATGATGAGGGTGCCCTTCGGGGAGGCGGCGTGCGCGGGCGCGGCCAGCGCGCACGCGAGCGCGGCCGCGCCGGCCGCCGTGCGAGAGAGGGTGCGCATCCGTGCCCCGGAACGCCCGCGGGCGGGCCGAGTTGCGGTGCTAGGTTGCTTGGAGATGGTCATGCAAGAGCGAGCTGGTGGAGGGGCATGAGCGAGCGCCGCGCCTCCGACGTGTTCGTCGAGTGCCTGGAGGCCGAGGGCGTCAAGTACGTCTTCGGCATTCCGGGGGAGGAGACCTTAGACCTCAATGCATCCATCGCACACTCGAGCGTCGCCTTCATCCCTGTTCGACACGAGCAGGGCGGCGCCTACATGGCCGACATGTACGGGCGCCTGACCGGGCGCGCCGGCGTCTGTCTCGGGACGCTCGGGCCGGGCGCGATGAACCTCGTCACCGCGATCGGCGATGCGACGCTCGACCGCGCGCCGCTCGTCGCCCTGACCGGCCAGGCCGACCTCGAGCGCATGCACAAGGAGTCCCACCAGTACATCGACCTGGTGGAGCTGTTCCGGCCGATCACGAAGTGGAACGCGCGCGTGAGCAGCCCGGAGATCGTCCCGGAGGTCGTCCGCAAGGCGTTCAAGGTCGCCGAGTCCGAGAAGCCCGGCGCGACGCACCTGGAGCTTCCCGAGGACGTCATGGCGCAGCCGCTCTCCGCGGGCCCGCTTCCGCGCCGGCGCCCCGTCCACCCCGAGCCGAGCGCGCGCGAGCTGCTGAAGGCCGCCGACGCGATCCGCAACGCGATCAACCCTGTCGTCCTCGCCGGCAACGGCGTCGTGCGCGCGAACGGCGCGCCGGCGCTGCGGGAGTTCTGCCGCGCGACCGGCATCGCCGTCGCCGAGACCTTCATGGGCAAGGGGCTGCTCGACTACACCGACCCGCGCTCGCTCGGCACGGTCGGCCTGCAGTCGCGCGACTACGCGCTCGCCGGCTTCGAGGACGCCGACGTCGTGATCGCCGTCGGCTACGACCTCGTCGAGCACGCGCCGAAGCACTGGAACCCCAAGCGCGACAAGAAGATCATCGTCGTCGACTCCGAGGCGGCGGAGATCGACGAGTTCTTCACGCCCGAGGTGGAGCTCGTCGGTGACATCTACCACGTGCTCACGCGGCTGGCGGAGGAGTGCCGCGACGTGCCGCACTCCGGCGGCTCGCAGCGACTGAAGGAGGTCGTGCTCGGCCGGTTCGAGGCGGCCAAGGACGACGCCGCCTTCCCGATGCAGCCGCCGCGCGTGCTCTGGGAGATCCGCAAGGCGCTCGGCCGCGAGGACATCCTGATCTCGGACGTCGGGCTGCACAAGCTGTGGATCGCGCGGATGTTCCCCGCGCACGAGCCGAACACCGTGCTGATCGCCAACGGCCTGGCCGGCATGGGCTTCGCGGTGCCGTGCGCGGTGGCGGCGAAGCTCGTGCACCCCGAGCGCAAGGTCGTGACGGTCAACGGCGACGGCGGCTTCCTCATGAACTGCCAGGAGCTCGAGACGGCCACGCGCCTGGGCACGGCGTTCGTGAACGTCGTCTGGGAGAACCGCCAGTACGGGTCGATCGTGTGGAAGCAGGAGAAGCGCTTCGGCGCGCACTTCGGCACCGACTTCACGAACCCCGACTTCGTGAAGCTCGCGGAGGCGTTCGGGATGCCGGCGTGGCGCTGCGAGTCGACGGAGGACTTCGGGCGCCACCTCAACCACGCCCTGGGACTGGACAAGCCGTCCCTCATCGTGGTGCCGATCGACTACTCGACGGACGTTGCGATCAGCGAAGAGCTGGGAACGGAGACGGTGAGCGCATGAGCACCACGATCGACAGCAGCACGGAGCGGCAGGTCCTCGACAAGGTCGAGACGCGCCTGTTCATCGGCGGCGAGTGGCGCGAGGGCGGCGCCGGCACGCTGCCGGTCGAGGACCCGGCGACGGGCGAGACGCTCGTCGAGGTCGCCGACGCGACCGTCGAGGACGCCCAGGCCGCGCTCGCCGCCGCGCACGAGGCGTTCCGGACCTGGCGCAACCACCCGCCGCGCGAGCGCGGCGAGATCCTGCGCCGCGCCTACGAGCTGGTCACGGAGCGCACCGACGAGCTGGCGCTGCTGATGACGCTCGAGATGGGCAAGCCGGTCGCCGAGTCGAAGGCCGAGATCGCCTACGCCGCGAACTTCTTCCGCTGGTATGCCGAGGAGGCCACGCGCATCAACGGCCGCTTCCAGGTCAACGAGAACGGCAAGGGCCGCGTGCTGACGATGAAGCAGCCGGTCGGCCCGTGCGTGTTCATCACGCCGTGGAACTTCCCGCTGGCGATGGGCACGCGCAAGGTCGGCCCGGCGATCGCGGCGGGCTGCACGATGGTCGTCAAGCCCGCCAAGCAGACGCCGCTGTCGATGCTCGCGATGGCGCAGATCCTCGAGGAGGCGGGCCTCCCCGGCGGCGTGCTCAACGTCATCACCGCTTCCAAGAGCGGCGCGGTGATGGAGCCGCTGATCAAGGACCCGCGCACGCGCAAGCTGTCGTTCACCGGCTCGACCGAGGTCGGCCGGCAGCTGATGGCCCAGGCCTCCGAGCAGATCCTGCGCGTCTCGATGGAGCTCGGCGGCAACGCGCCGTTCCTGATCTTCGAGGACGCCGACCTCGACCTCGCCGTCGAGGGCGCGCTGCTGGCGAAGATGCGCAACATCGGCGAGGCGTGCACGAGCGCGAACCGCTTCCACGTGCACGAGGCGGTCGCCGGCGACTTCGCCGAGCGCCTGGCCAAGCGGATGGGCGAGATGAAGCTCGGCCGCGGCACCGAGCCCGACGTGAAGGTCGGCCCGCTGATCGACGACGCGCAGCGGGGCAAGGTCGACGAGCTCGTGCAGGACGCGGTCGGCAAGGGCGCGAAGGTGCTCGTCGGCGGCGAGCGTGCCGAGGGGCGGGGCTACTTCTTCAAGCCGACGGTGCTCGGCGACGTCCCGGCGGGCGCGCGCCTGCTGAGCGAGGAGATCTTCGGTCCGGTCGCGCCGGTGCAGGGCTTCGCCTCCGAGGAGGAGGCGGTCGCGGCGGCCAACAACACCGAGTACGGCCTCGTCGCCTACCTCTTCACGCGCGACGTCAACCGCGCCTTCCGCGTGATCGAGGAGCTGGAGACCGGGATGGTCGGCTTCAACCAGGGCATGGTCTCGAACGCGGGCGCGCCCTTCGGCGGCGTGAAGCAGTCGGGCTTCGGCCGCGAGGGCGGCCCCGAGGGCATCGAGGAGTACCTGGAGACCAAGTACGTCGCGATGAACCTCGGGACCGACCCGGTCACGCCATAGGCGCGGCTACGGCAGCACCGCCTCGATCTCGCTGGTGAAGTTCGCGTAGCCCGAGACGTTCGGGTGGTAGGACTCCGACAGCGGGTTGGACTGGCCGTTAAGCCACTCCGACGAGGAGCACACCTCGTGCGGCAGGAACGCGTTGCGCGGGTCGACGAACGTGAACCCGTGCGCGACGACGCGCGCCTTGATCGTGTTGTCGAGCAGGTCCGCGGTGTTGTTCAGCGACTTCTCGTTCGTGGAGGTCAGCGCGTTGAAGTTGCACGTCGTCCCGGTCGAGGTGAACAGGTGCGGATAGCCCAGCACGACCACTTGCGCGTTCGCCGCGTGTGAGCGGATGTCGCTGTAGGTCGTGTCCAGCAGCGCAGGCAGCTTGTTCTGGATGAAGCTGTTGGCGCTGTTGATCGAGCTCTGGCAGGTGAAGTAGTACAGCGCGCAGTTGACGATCACGTTGCTGAAGCCGGCGTCGTTGCCGCCGATCGTGATCGTCACCAGGTTCGTCGTGCTGCTCAGCGTGCCGAGCTGGTTGGCGTTGACGTCCGTGGTCTTGGCGCCGCTGCACGCCTGGAAGCTGAGCGCGTAGCCCTTCGCGGACGCGATCTGGGGCGCGTACGCGTACGGGCTGCGGTCGCAGCTCGTCCCGTCGCTGTAGTAGGTCCTGGTCCCGACGCCCGAGGAATACGAATCCCCGAGCGCGACGTACTGCGATTGGGCCGCGGCGGTCGCCGCGGGCACGAACAGCCCCACGCAGACCGCGGCAACGCCGGCACAGCGGCGCCAATTC
>DASTWP010000084.1:0-9561 GCA_035765835.1 Solirubrobacteraceae bacterium | reverse complement strand
GAGGTGCGGCTTGTCGCGTGAGCGAACACCAGCCTCGCGCTGGCGTGAGCGCGCTACGCCGGCGCCGGCTCCGCCGCGCGCACGGGCGCGAGCTCGACCGGGATGCCGTTGAGCATCGCCGTGCCCGACAGCGGCTCGACGAGCGTCTCGTCGGCGAGCACGTTCGAGTTCGCGCCGGCGTGCCGCGCCGCGACCCGCAGCGCCGCGCCCGGCGTGCCGTGGCCCCAGCCGTGGGGGATCGAGACGACGCCCGGCATCACGTCGTCGGTCACCTCGACCGGCAGCTCGATGCTGCCGGCGCGTGAGCTCACGCAGGCGAGCTCGCCGTCGGCCAGCCCGAGGCGCCCCGCGTCGTCCGGGTGCACCCACGCGGTGCAGCGCTCCTTGCCGCGCACGAGCATCGGCAGGTTGTGCATCCACGAGTTGTTCGAGCGCTGGTCGCGGCGGCCGACGAGCACCATGCCGTCGGGTGCCACGTCCATCGCCGCGTGCAGGCGCTCGACGTCGGCCACGATCGGCTCCGGGGCGAGGTCGACGAGCCCGTCTGGGGTGCGCAGCACCTCCGGCAGGCGCGGAGCGAGCGGTCCGAGGTCGACGCCGTGCGGCGCGGCCTCGATCGCCGCGAGCGTCAGCCCCCGCGGCTTCGCGCCGAAGCCGTCGCCGTAGGGCCCGGTGCGCAGCGCGAGGTCGAGCAGGCGCTCGGGCCCGACGCGCGGCGCGAGCGCGGCCAGCAGCTCGTCCGCGTCGCGGCCCTCCACCGCCGAGCCGGCTGTCGCCACGGCGCGCCGCACCGCTTCGCCCGCGACGAAGTCGTCGATCGCCGCCACGTCCGCGTCGGGACCCTGGCCTGCGACGACGCCCGTGAGCCGCAGCAGCGTCTGCCACTCCGCCGGCATCCCGTCCGGGCGCTCGAACAGCGCCGGCGAGAAGTTCGCGACGTTGCGCACCGCGAAGCCGTAGAGCGCGACGTCGAAGTGCGAGCGCTCCAGCGGCGAGGGCGCGGGCAGGATCACGTCGGCGTGGCGCGTGGTCTCGTTGACGTAGATGTCGACGCTGACCATGAGCTCGAGCGTCTCGAGCGCCGCCTCCAGCCGCGCCGCGTTCGGCGTGCTCACCGCCGGGTTGCCCGCGAACGTGATCAGCGCGCGCACGCGGCCGTCGCCGGGCGTGTCGATCTCCTCCGCCAGGCACGCGACCGGCAGCTCGCCGAAGATCTCGCCGAGCCCGCGCACGCGCGATGCCCAGCGGCCGAAGCGCGCGCCGCGGCCGCGGCCGGGCTCCGCCGGGTCGCCGCCGGTGTTCGAGCTGCCCGCCGCGGGCAGCGGCCACATCGCGCCGCCCTCGCGGTCGAGGTTGCCCGTCAGCGCGTTCAGCACGTCGACGAGCCAGCTCGCGGTCGTCCCGAACGCCTGCGTCGTGGTGCCGATGCGCCCGTAGACGACCGCGCGCGGCGCGTCCGCCAGCGAGCGTGCGAGCCGCCGCACGTCAGCGGGCTCGATCCCCGTAGCCGCCGCCGCGGCCTCCGGCGCGAACGCCGCCGCCACCTCGCGCACGGCGCCGAGCCCCTTCACGAACGGCGCGAGCGCGCCGAGGTCGACCAGGTCCTCCTCGAACAGCACGTGCACGAGCGCCATCAGCAGCAGCGCGTCTGTGCCCGGGCGGATGAAGTGGTGCTCGTCGGCCTCGCGCGCGGTGCGGGTGCGCCGCGGGTCCACGACGACCACGCGCCCGCCGCGCGCGCGGATCGCGCGCAGCCGCCCGCGCATGTCCGGCGCGGTCATGAGGCTGCCGTTCGACGCGAGCGGGTTCGCACCGAGCATCAGCAGGAAGTCGGTCCGGTCGAGGTCCGGCACCGCCACGCTCGCGCCCGAGCCGAACAGGTACGCCGAGGCCATCTGCTTCGGGAACTGGTCGACCGTGCTGGCCGAGTAGAGGTTCTTCGTCCCGAGCGCCTTCAGCAGCACGCGGCCGTAGAGCAGGCCGTCGAGGTTGTGCGCCGTCGGGTTGCCGATGTAGGCGGCGACGGCGTCGCGCCCGTGCGCCTCGACGATCGCCGGCAGCCGCCGCGCGATCTCCGCGAACGCCTCGTCCCACGTGACCGCGGCGAAGCTCCCGTCCGGCCGGCGCAGCAGCGGCGTGCGCACGCGGTCGTCGTCCTCGTGCAGCTCCTTCAGCGCCGCGCCCTTCGGGCACACGTAGCCGCGCGAGAAGACGTCGTCGCGGTCCCCGCGGATGCCGCTGACAGCCCCGTCCGCGACCGTCACCTCCAGGCCGCAGGTGGCCTCGCAGAGTGGGCAGGTCCGATACGCGGTCGGCATCGCCGGAGCGTACTCCTGCCCTGGGTGGGCGAGGCCTCATATCCTCGGAAGCGATGGCCGCAACGCGCGAATCCGAGGGGCGCCGCAGCCGCTTGGCCGAGCAGCGCAAGTCGCTGCCGGACGGCCCTGGCGTCTACCTCTTCCACGACGCGAAGGGCAAGGTCGTCTACGTCGGCAAGGCGAAGTCGATCCGCAAGCGCGTCGCGAGCCACTTCAGCAATCCGGTCACGCGCGGCGCCTACGAGATGGTCGACTCGATCGAGTCCGTCGAGTTCCTGCTCGTCGCCAGCGAGGCCGAGGCCCTGCTCACCGAGCAGAACTTCATCAAGCAGTACCGGCCGCGCTTCAACATCCGCCTGCGCGACGACAAGTCCTATCCGTTCATCGCGATCTCGACGGACGAGGACTTCCCGCGCGTCTACTTCACGCGCGAGCGCCACCGCCGCGACCGCCTCTACTTCGGCCCCTATTCGAATGCCAAGCGCGTGCGCGGCACGCTCGACCTGCTCGAGAAGATCTTCCTGTTCCGCTCCTGCCAGGGGCCGGAGCCCGGCCGGCGCTCCGGCTCGCCGTGCCTGGACTACTACATCAAGCGCTGCGGGGCGCCCTGCGTCGGCTACGTCACGCGCGAGGAGTACGCGGAGGCGATCGATGGCGTCGTCGCGTTCCTGTCAGGCCGCTACCGCGAGATCGAGCGCGACCTCGAGCGCCGGATGAAGGACGCCGCCGAGTCGCACGAGTTCGAGCAGGCCGCGCTCGAGCGCAACCGCCTGCGCGCCGTGCGCTCGCTGCTCGAGCGCCAGCGCGTCGCCAACGAGTCGGTCGGCACGCTCGACGCGGTCGCGGTGGCGGTCGACGGCTCCGACGCCAACGCGCAGGTCTTCCAGGTCCGCGACGGCGTGCTCTCCGACCGCCAGTCCTTCTACCTCGAGAACGCCGGCGAGCGCGGCATCGGCGAGGTCGCCGAGGAGTTCCTGCTCCAGTACTACGGCGCGCAGATGGCGATCCCGCCGCAGGTGATCGTCCAGCAGGAGCTGGAGGGCCGCGAGGCGCTCGCCGAGGCGCTCGGCAGCCGCCGGGGCGCGCGCGTCGAGGTGCGCGCGGCCGAGCGCGGCGACAAGCGCCGCATCCTCGAGCTCGCCGAGCGCAACGCGAAGCTCGCGCTCGATCAGGAGAAGCTGAAGGCCGAGCGCCGCCGCCAGCAGCGCGTCGAGGCGCTCGACGGCCTCCAGGAGGCGCTCGCGCTCGACACGCTGCCGCTGCGCATCGAGTGCTTCGACATCTCGAACCTGATGGGCACGCACACCGTCGCCTCGATGGTCGTCTTCGAGGGCGGCGCGCCGAAGAAGTCCGACTACCGGCGCTTCACGATCCGCGGCCTCACCGAGGGCGTGCCGGACGACTTCGCCGCCATGGAGGAGGTGCTCGGGCGCAGGCTCGCGCAGTGGGAGACCCAGCAGGACCTCTCTCCCCACGACCCCAAGCGCAACGAGTCCTTCGCGACGCTGCCGAACCTGATCGTGATCGACGGCGGGCCCGGGCAGCTCTCCGCGGGCCTGCGCGCGCTCAAGGGCTTTCGCGACCGCGGCGTCACCGTCGTCTCCCTCGCCAAGCGGATCGAGGAGGTCTTCGTACCGGGCCGCGCGTCGCCGATCGTGCTGCCGCACGAGGACCCGGCGCTGCAGCTGCTCCAGCGGGTGCGCGACGAGGCGCACCGCTTCGCGATCACCCACCACCGCACGCGCCGCGACAGGGCGATGACCGAGTCGATCCTCGACGACCTGCCCGGCATCGGCCCGACGCGCAAGCGCGCGCTGCTCACGCATTTCGGCTCGCCGGAGGCGGTGCTCGGCGCGCCGCGCGAGCAGCTGGAGGCGGTGCCCGGGCTGCCGGCGAAGGTCGCGCGCGACCTCTGGGCGCACCTGCACCGCACCGGCGCCTGACGCCGACCGGCCCGGCTGCGACCATTGAGACCGTGACGGACGCGGCGGCCACCGGCGCGCCCGAGGCCCACGCGGCCTCTCGCCTCGACGATCTCGTCGTCATCACCGGCTACTCCGGCGCCGGCAAGTCGACGGCGATGAACGTCTTCGAGGACGCGGGCTACTTCTGCGTTGACAACCTGCCCCCGGAGATGATCCGCGCGCTGGTGGAGCTCTTCGTGCACGAGGGCTCGAAGGTCGAGCGCGCCGCCATCGTCTCGGACGTCCGCGGCGGCGACTACTTCGAGGCGCTGCGCGCCGTGCTCGAGGACCTCGAGCGCCTCGGCCCGCGCCACCGCGTGCTGTTCCTCGAGGCCGACGACGCGACGCTGCTCACGCGCTACCAGGAGACGCGCAGGCGCCACCCGCTCGCGCCCGCCTCGAGCGTCGCGCACGGCATCGCGGCCGAGCGCGAGCTGCTCGAGCCCCTGCGCGCCTACGCGGACGTCACGATCGACTCGAGCGGTCTGAAGAGCCACATGCTGCGCCGCCGGATCGCGCAGGAGATGCTGCCGCGCGGCAAGCAGGCGCGGATGGCGCTGACGCTCGAGAGCTTCGGCTTCAAGAACGGCCCGGCGCGGGACGCCGACATCGTGCTCGACGTGCGCTTCCTGCCGAACCCGCACTACGAGCCAGAGCTGCGGCCGCTGACGGGCCGCGACCCCGAGATCGTCGCCTACATGCAGCGCGACGGGCAGCTCGCGGAGCTCTACGAGCGCCTCGAGCCGCTGCTCGACTTCCTGCTGCCGCAGTACGTCGGCGAGGGCAAGGCGCACCTGACGATCGCGATCGGCTGCACCGGCGGCCGCCACCGCTCGGTCGCGATCGTCGAGCACCTCGCCGAGCGCTACCGCGGCCGCGACGACCTCTTCGTCGAGGCGGTCCACCGCGACGCCGACCGCTTTCCCGCGTAGGCTCCCCGCCGCCGTGCTGGAACACGTCGGCCTCGAGGCCACCGACATCGCCCGCTCCGCCGCGTTCTACGACGCGCTCTTCCATCCGCTCGGCGGGCGACGGATCGTCGACTCGCCGGAGGCCGTCGCCTACGGCGTGCACAAGCCGGTGCTGTGGGTGGTCGCCCGCGGGCGCACCCCGACGAGCGGCTGGGGCCACGTCGCGATCGGGGCGCACGGCCGTCCCGCGGTGGACGCGTCGTACGCCGCGGCGATGCAGCACGGAGGCCGCGACGACGGTGCGCCGGCGTCACGCCCGGCGTATGGCCCGAGCTACTACTCGGCCTATCTGCTCGATCCCGACGGGCACCGGGTGGAGGTCGTCAGCGGGGCGCGCTGAGGGCCGCTCGCAGCGGCCTTTGAGTAGGGTCCGGCGCCTCACCGGATCGCCACCAGGAAGGACTGAGAACACATGCCCGTACGCGTCGGGATCAACGGCTTCGGCCGCATCGGACGCAACGTCTTCCGCGCCGGACAGGCCAAGGGCGCGGACATCGAGTGGGTCGCCGTCAACGACATCACCGACGTCCCGACGCTCGCGCACCTGGTCAAGTACGACTCGATCCTCGGGCCCTACGAGGGCACGGTCGAGACGACCGAGAGCGCGCTCGTCGTGGACGGCGCCGAGGTCAAGGTGCTCGCCGAGCGCGACCCGGCCGCGCTGCCGTGGAGCGACCTCGGCGTCGACGTCGTGATCGAGTCGACCGGCTTCTTCACCGACCGCGACGCCGCCGCCAAGCACCTCGACGCCGGCGCGAAGAAGGTCGTGATCTCGGCGCCCGCGAAAGGCGAGGACCTGACGGTCGTGCTCGGCGTGAACTTCGACAAGTACGACCGCGACCGGCACCACGTCATCTCGAACGCGTCGTGCACCACGAACTGCCTGGCGCCGTTCGCCAAGGTCGTCCACGAAGCCATCGGCATCAAGCACGGCCTGATGACGACGATCCATGCCTACACCGCCGACCAGCGCCTGCAGGACGCGCCGCACAAGGACCTGCGCCGCGCGCGCGCCGCCGCGGTCAACCTCGTACCGACGTCGACCGGCGCCGCGAAGGCGGTCGGCCTCGTGCTGCCCGAGCTGAACGGCAAGCTCAACGGCTTCTCGATCCGCGCGCCCGTCCCGACCGGCTCGGTCGTCGACCTCACCTTCGAGGCCGAGCGGGAGACGACCGTCGAGGAGGTCAACGACGCCTTCAAGGCGGCCTCCGACAGCGGCGAGCTCGCCGGGATCCTGCGCTACACCGAGGACCCGATCGTCTCCAGCGACATCGTCAAGGACCCGTACTCCTCGATCGTCGACGGCAAGCTCACCGCGGTGCTGGACGGCACGCTGGTGAAGGTCGTCAGCTGGTACGACAACGAGTGGGGGTACTCGAACCGCATCGTGGACCTGGTCCAGAAGGTCCTGTGAGGACGCTCGACGACCTCGAGCTCGAGCGCGGCGACCGCGTCCTCGTCCGCGTCGACTTCAACGTCCCCCTCGACGACGAGCGGCGCATCACCGACGACGCGCGCATCCGCGCCGCGCTGCCGACGATCGACTGGCTGCGCGAGCGGGGCGCGGCGCTCGTGCTCGCCGCCCACCTGGGCCGCCCGCAGGACCGCGAGCCCGAGCTCTCGCTGCGCCCTGCGGCCGACCGCCTGGCGGAGCTGACCGGCGCGGACGTGACCCTGGCCCCCGGCGTCGTCGGCGACGAGGTCGAGGCATACGCGCGCAAGCTCGCGCCCGGCGACGTGCTGATGCTCGAGAACGTCCGCTACGAGCCGGGCGAGACGAAGAACGACGCCGGGCTCGCGCAGGCCTTCGCGCGGCTCGCGGACGTCTATGTCAACGACGCCTTCGGCGCCGCGCACCGCGCGCACGCCTCGACCGAGGGCGTCGCGCATCACGTGCCGCGCAGCGCCGCCGGCCGCCTGCTCCAGCGCGAGGTCGAGACGCTGACGAAGATCCTCGAGGACCCGCCGCGGCCGCTCGTCGCGATCGTCGGCGGCGCGAAGGTCACCGACAAGATCGGCGTGCTCGAGGCGTTCGCCGGGCGCGCCGACGCGATCCTGATCGGCGGCGCGATGTGCTTCCCGTTCCTCTTCGCGCAGAGCCATTCGATCGGCGACTCGCTCTTCGTCCGCGAGGACGTGCCGCTGGCCAAGCGGCTGCTCGAGCTGGCCCACGGCAAGGTCAGGCTGCCCGTCGATCTCGTGATCGCCGACCGTTTCGCCGCGGAGGCGCAGCGGCGAGAGCTCGACGGCGTGGACGTGCCCGACGGCTGGATGGGCCTCGACATCGGCCCGCGCACCGCGGAGGCCTACGCGCAGGAGATCGCCGGCGCGGGCAGCGTCTTCTGGAACGGCCCGATGGGCGCCTTCGAGCTCGAGCCGTTCGCGGCCGGCACGCGCGCGGTCGCCGAGGCGGTCGCAGATGCGCCGGGCGTGACGGTGGTCGGCGGCGGGGACAGCGCGGCGGCGCTGGCGCGCTTCGGGCTCGACGACCGCGTCACCCACCTCTCGACCGGCGGCGGCGCCTCGCTCGAGCTGATCGAGGGCAAGCCGCTCCCCGGCGTGGAGGTCCTGAGCTGATGGCCCGCACGCCCCTGATCGCCGGCAACTGGAAGATGCACAAGACGGTCGCCGAGGCCGAGGACTTCATCCAGGGCCTGCTTCCGCGCGTCTTCAGCGCGAGCTGCGACGTCGGCATCTGCGTGCCCTTCACGGCCCTGCAGGCCATGGTCGACTCCGCGCGCGGCTCGCGCGTGGAGGTCTACGCGCAGAACATGCACCAGGCCGCCTCCGGGGCGTTCACCGGCGAGGTCTCCGCGCCGATGCTCGGCGAGCTGGGCGTGCACGGCGTCGTGCTCGGGCACTCCGAGCGCCGCGAGCTCTTCGGCGAGACCGACGCGGCGCTCGCCGAGAAGGTCCCTGCCGCGCTCGCGGCCGGCCTGCGGCCGATCCTGTGCGTCGGCGAGACCGAGGCCGAGCGCGCGGCGGGGGAGACCGAGGCGAAGCTCCGCCGGCAGATCGAGGCCGATCTGGCGAACGTCGAGCCGGAGCGGATGCCGGAGGCCGTGATCGCCTACGAGCCGATCTGGGCGATCGGGACCGGCCAGGTCGCGACGCCCGAGCAGGCGCAGGAGGCGATCGCGTTCGTGCGCTCGCTGCTGCCCGCCGGGGCGGTGGAGGAGGTGCGGATCCTCTACGGCGGCAGCGTCAAGCCCGACAACGCCGCCGAGCTGCTCGCGCTGCCGGACGTCGACGGCGCGCTCGTCGGCGGCGCCTCGCTCGAGCCGGACTCGCTCGCGGCGATCGTGGACGCCGCACCGTGACGGCGATCGTGCCGTCCGTCTGCCTCGTCGTCCTGGACGGCTGGGGCCTCGCGGAGCCGGGCCCGGGCAACGCGGTGTCGCAGGCGCGCACTCCGGTCTTCGACGGCCTGTGGGAGCACTGGCCGCACACGCAGCTGACCGCGTGCGGCCCCGCGGTCGGCCTGCCGGAGGGCCAGATGGGCAACTCCGAGGTCGGCCACCTGAACCTCGGCGCGGGCGCGGTCGTCAAGCAGGACCTCACGCGGATCGACGAGGCGGTGCGCGACGGCAGGCTCGCCGACAACGCCGTGCTGCGCGACGCGTTCACCGCGGCGCCGCGCGTGCACCTGATCGGCCTCGTCAGCGACGGCGGCGTGCACTCCGGCTGGACCCACCTCGAGGGGCTGATCGCGCTCGGCGCCGAGCTCGGCGTGCAGGATCTCGTCGTGCACGCGTTCACCGACGGCCGCGACACGCTGCCGACCGCCGGCGCCGGCTATCTCGATACCGTCGAGGGCTGGTGCGCGCGGGCCCGCAGTGCGCGCGTCGGCACCGTCATCGGCCGCTACTTCGCGATGGACCGCGACAACCGCGCGGAGCGCACGCAGAAGGCGCTCGACCTGCTCGTCGAGGGCCGTGGCGAGCACCACGCGGACAGCGGCGTCGAGGCCGTGCGAGCCGCCTACGAGCGCGGGGAGACCGATGAGTTCATCACGCCCACGACGGTCGGCGGCGAGGCGCGCATCCGGCCGCAGGACTCGGTGCTGGCGTTCAACTTCCGCCCCGACCGCATGCGCCAGCTGACCGAGAAGCTGGGCCCGCAGGTCACTCGCTACACGACGCTGACCGAGTACGAGGAGGGCTGGCCGTGGCCGGTCGCCTTCCCCCCGGCCCGCCCGGAGGTCACCCTGCCACGGGTCGTCGCCCGCGCCGGCCGCCGCCAGCTCCACGTCGCCGAGACCGAGAAGTACCCGCACGTCACGTACTTCTTCGGTGGCGGCGAGGAGGC
>DASTWP010000083.1:0-3865 GCA_035765835.1 Solirubrobacteraceae bacterium | reverse complement strand
AGGGCCGAGCGCGACCATGATCTGGAACGCGCGGCCGTGCTCGCGGAAGCGCAGCAGCCACCCGGTCGGGAAGCAGTCGTAATGCGATGGCGGCCCCGCGGGCAGCCGGAAGTGCCGCGGGCGGGCAGGGAAGCCGTGCTTGCCCTCGATGCCGGGGTACTCGAAGACGAATGCCAGCGCGCCGTCACGCGGGATCCGCTGGACCGCGCTCCGCGGTCCGCACGAGTCCTCGTGGCCCGGGCCCCGCGGCAGCGGATACGACGCCAGCGTGAAGCGCTCCGTCGGCTCGGCCAAGGCGGTCAGCCGCCGCGCCAGATGCCACCCCACCGGGACCGCCACCGACAGACCGCCCGGCACCCTCTCTCGATGCCCATGCGCGCCGCCGCCACATCCCGCGGCCATCACGGCGGCCGCGACGAGCAGACCTCTCTTCACACCTCCACTACGGGCAAGACGCCCGCAGCGGTCCCGCCCGCCCTACCCGACCTCGGAGACCGGCCGCGGCCCCGGCCCGACGTACCTCGCCGTCGGCCGGATCAGGCGCGCCTCGCGCTTCTGCTCGAGGATGTGCGCGGACCACCCGGCGACGCGCGCGCAGGTGAACATCGACGTGAAGAGGTCGGGCGGCACCTGCGCCGTGTCGAGGACGACCGCGGACCAGAACTCCACGTTGGTGGCGAGCACGCGGTCGGGCTTGCGCGCCTCGAGCTCCGCGAGCGCGGCCTTCTCCAGGGCCTCCGCGACCTCGTAGCGCTTGGAGCCGAGCTCGCGGCACGTGCGCCGCAGCACCCGCGCGCGCGGGTCCTCGGCGCGGTAGACGCGATGGCCGAAGCCCATCAGCCGCTCGCCGCGGTCGAGCGCGTCCTTGACCCAGCGGTCGGCGTCGCCGCTCGCGTCGACCTCGTCGAGCATCTTCAGCACGCGCGAGGGCGCGCCGCCGTGCAGCGGCCCGCTCAGCGCACCGACCGCGCTCGACAGCGCGGCGGCGCAGTCGGCGCCCGTCGAGGCCACGACGCGCGCGGTGAACGTCGAGGCGTTCATCCCGTGCTCGGCCGCCGAGATCCAGTACGCGTCGATCGCCTTCACGTGGTCGGGGTCGGCCTCGCCGCGCCAGCGGACGAGGAAGCGCTCCGGGATCGAGGTCGCCTTGTCGACCTCGGCCTGCGGCACCGGCGGCTGGCCCGGCCCGCGCGCCGACTGCGCGACGAACGAGAGCGCCATCACCGACGCGCGCGCGAGGTCCTCGCGCGCCTGCTCGTCGCTGATGTCGATGAGCTGCCCGAAGCCCCACTCGGGCGCGAGCATCGCGAGCGCCGACTGCACGTCCACGCGCGGGTCGCCGGAGCGGACGGTGAGCGGATGCGGCTCGGCCGGCGGCAGGCCGGGATCGAAGGTCCCGTCCACCAGCAGGCCCCAGACCTTCTCGTAGGGCACCGCGCCGACGAGGTCCTCGATGTCGACGCCGCGGTAGCGCAGCGCGCCGCCGGCCTTGTCGGGCTCGGCGATCTCGGTCGCGAAGGCGACCACGCCCTCGAGGCCCGACTGGACCTCCGGCTGGGTGTCGGTGCTGCTCACGATCTGGCCTCCATCGGTCTGGCCCGGGGCGCCGGGCGCGGGGAACTGTCGCACGATCCGCGCCGACGCGCGGCCGCGCGCAGGCGGCGCTCGCGGTCGGCGATGCGCGCCTCCTCCTCGCCCTCCAGGGGCGCGAGCACGACGAACGCGGCGAGCGGCGCGAGCGCCACGAGGGCGAAAGCCGCGGTCCACGAGGTGGCGTCCACGACCGTGCCGAAGAGCACCGGCGCGGCCGCGCCGCCGATCGCGAGGATCGTGTTCTGCAGGCTCATCGCGGTGCCGGCGCGCGCCTTGCCGGAGATCTCGGCGGCGGCGGTGAAGGAGAGCCCGTTCCAGCTCATCGTCGAGACCGCCGCGCACAGCAGCACCGGGAACAGCAGGGCTGCGGGGGCCGCCGCGAGCAGCGCCACCGCCAGCAGCAGCACCGTGTTGCGGACCGCGATCTTCCGCAGCGGCACGATCCGCCGGCCGCCGCGGTCCGAGCGGCGGCCCGCGACGATCCGCGCGCCCGCCCCGAGCAGCTGGACGAGCGCGAGCGCGCCCGCCGCCGCCGCGGCGGACATGCCGCGCGCGTCGTGCAGGAAGAGGACGAGGAAGCCGAGCATCGCGGACTGCGCGACGACGAGCAGCGCGCCGCTCACGCCCAGGCGCCAGACGCGGCGGTCACGGGTCGGCGCGGGGCGCTCGGGCGCCGCGACGAGCGTGGCCGCGCCGTCGTCGGCCGGCGGGTCGCGCAGCAGCGCCGCGCACACGAGCGCCGCCGTGAGGCACAGGACCGCGAGCGCGAGCAGCGCCCCGCGCAGGCCGTGCGCGCCCACGAGGTGCGGGAGCGAGACCGACGCCGCGGCGCCGCCGAGCGGCAGCGCCATCTGCCGGATGCCGAGCGCCAGGCCGCGCTCGGAGCGGGCGAACCAGCCCATGATCGCGCGGCCGCTCGCACCCGTCGCGCTCGCGCCCGCCATGCCGGCGACGAGGAAGCCGGTCAGCAGCAACGGGTAGCTCGGCGCGAACGCGGCGGCGGCCAATGCGCCCGCCGTCAGCGCCAGGCCGACGCTCATCACCGGGCGCTCGCCGATCCGGTCGGTCAGCACGCCCCAGGGAACGAGCGTGAGCATCACGCCGACCGCGACGGCCGTGAAGGCCAGTCCGACCTGCGGCAGCGAGAGGCCGTAGGCGTGGCGCAGCGCGGGGCCGAGCGCCGGCAGGCCCATCCGCAGCGCCGAGAACGCCCCTGCGCCGGCCGCGCCCGCCCCCAGGATCACCCACCGGTAGCGGCCGTTCACCGGCGCCTTCCCCGGCCACCGGCGGCTGGGCGGCGGCCACTCACGCCGCCGCCTTCGCCCGCGCGCGGTGCCGGCGGGCCTTCGCCTCGTTGCCGCACGTTCGCATCGAGCACCAGCGCCGGCGGCCGGCCGGCGAGCGGTCGTAGAAGCGCGCGCTGCACGTCGCCGAGGCGCAGATCCGGATCCTCGCGCGCTCCTCCTCGCTGCCGAGCAGCGTCGCCGCGTCGAGCGCGATCTGCCCGAGCGCGCGCCGCGGCGAGTCGGCGGCGGCGCGGACGCCGAGGACGGGCACGCCCGCGGCGTCGAGCCCGAGCTGCGGGCGCTCGCCCGCGAAAGCGAGCCACTCGTCGATCAGCGCGATCGCGGCGCGCGGGGCCCGCGCGCCCGCGAGGACGGCCTGCACGGCCGCGTCGATCGCCTCGCGCAGCTCGCGCGCGTCCTCGAGGACCGCGTGCGGTACGCGCCGCGGCGCCGCCATCAGCCCCGCCGCGACCAGCCACTCCGACAGGTCCGCGGGGGTCACGAGCGTCTCGACACGCCGGCGCCAGCGCTCGCGCAGCGTGTTGACGAGATCGACCGACGGGCGGCCGCCGAGCCAGTACCACCACGGCGCGCCGGTGAGGAGCGGCAGCTCGAGCGTCTCGGGGAGATCGCGGTCGAGCTGCTCGTCGTGCATAACCCCATCGTACCAGGCAACCGGTTACGCGAGCGAAGACGGCGCGCAGGCGCGCGGGCGAGCAATAGGCTCCCGCGCGTGAGCGATCTCCTCTTCCGCCCCGCCGGCGAGCTCGCCGGCATGATCCGCGACGGCGAGCTCGGCGCGCGCGAGCTGGTCCAGGCCTCGCTCGACCGCATCGACGAGCTCGACCCGGAGCTGAACGCCTTCGTCGACGTCTACGCCGACGAGGCGCTCGCCGAGGCCGACGCGATCGGGCCCGGCGACGAGCGCCCGTTCGCCGGCGTCCCGATCGCGATCAAGAACAACCGCGCGGTCGCGGGGAGGCGCC
>DASTWP010000082.1:0-6525 GCA_035765835.1 Solirubrobacteraceae bacterium | reverse complement strand
CACGCGAAGTCCAGGCCGGGATCGCTGCTCCGCACCGCCGCCGAGATCGCCGGTCCGTGCGCGGCGTTCGCCATCATCTTCGGCGTGCTGTACGGCGAGTACTTCGGCGACCTCGGCGCGCGTCTCTTCGGCGTGCGGCCGATCATCTTCGACCGCGAGAAGGCGGTGTTTGCCGCGCTGGCGCTCGCGGTGGGACTCGGCGTGGTCCACGTGGTACTCGGCCTCGTGCTCGGGGCCGTGACCGCGTTCCGAAAGGAGCCGAAGCACGCGCTCGGCGCCGGCGTCTCGGCGGTAATGGTGATCCTCGTGGTCGGCGCGCTGCTGGCCGCATTCCGCGTGCTGCCCGCCGGTCTGTTCACCCCCGCGGTCGTCGCGCTCTTCGTGGCCTTTCCAATACTCATATTCGCGGAAGGGCTCATCGCGCCCGTGGAGTTCCTGGCGACCCTGGGCAACGTGCTCTCCTACGCCCGCATCATGGCCATCGGCACGGCGTCGGTGATGCTGGCCATCGTGGCGAACCAGATGGTGGGCGCCATCGGCAGCACGCTCGTGGGCCTCATCTTCGCCCTGTTGTTTCACCTCGTGAACTTCGCCATCGGGCTGTTCAGTCCGGCGATTCACGCGCTCCGCCTCCACTATGTGGAGTTCTTCGGGAAGTTCTACAGCCCGGGCGGACGGCCATACGAGCCGTTCGGCCGCCGCCACGAACCGCCCGCCCCCGAGTCATCGAGGAAACCGTCATGACCATGATGTGGATCGTGCTCAGCGCGGCCGCCGTGCTCGGCGTCGCGGCGCTCGCCACCGCGTGGGCTCAGTCGAAGATCGGCACTGCGGGCGCCGCGGCGCTCGCCGAAAAGCCCGAGTTGGCGGGGACGATCATCGTCCTCGTCGCCATTCCGGAAACGATGGTGATCCTGGGATTCATCGTCGCCGTGCTCATCATTCTCCGGGCGGGCGGGGCGTAGGCCGTGACTGCCCCCGCCGGCCCGCTTCTCGAGCAGCTCCGGCGCGACGCCGACGCCGCGATCGCCGCCAGGCACGCCGACGCGCGCGCCGAAGCCGAGCGCGTGACCGCCGGCGCGGACGCCGAGCGCGCGCGCCGCCGCGCGACCCTGCTCGGAGAACGCGAACACGCGCTGGCCATGCGCCGCGAGGCCGAGTTGGCCGCGGTGACGCAGGCCACGGTGCGCGGCGTGCTCGATGCCCGCGACGCGTTTCTCGACCGCGCGTTCGCGGCGGCCGAGGCGCGGCTCGCCGCGCTTGCGCGCGCGCCTGATCTCGCCGGGCGGCTCCGGTCGCCGCTGGCCGAGGCGCTCCCGTTCGTCGACCCCGCCGAACTGCGCGTTCGCTGCGCGCCTGCGCTGCGCCCCGCGGTGGCCGACGCGCTGGCCGCCGCCGGAGCGCCCGGCGCGCCTATTATGGAAGACGAATTGGTGCCGGTGGGCGCGATGCTCGAAGATGCCGCGGGGCGCCTGCGCGTCGATGCGACATTCGCGGCCCGGCTTCACCGCCTGCGCCCCGAGCTCGCCATCGAGGCGGTACGACTCGTGGAGGCCGCCGACGCATGACCGCCTGGGGACCGCTCGTGACCAGAGCCCGCGGGTTGAGCGGGCACCTCATCCCGCGCGCGACGATGCGCCTGCTTGCCGAGAGCCCAGACCGGCAGGCGTTCGTGGACGCGCTCGTGCGCCTTGGGTATCTGGCGTTCGCGCCGAACGCCCCCGCCCCGGACGATCGCGCGGTCGAGGGCGCCATCCGGCGCGTCGCCGCGCGACGCTACGCCATCCTCGATCGCTGGAGCCGCGACTGCGGCGACGTGCTCGCGCCCGTCGTCGAAGACGAGGACCGGCGTTCGCTCCGCGCGCTGGTGCGCGGCGCCGTTGGCGGCGTGCCGCCGGCGGAGCGGACGCGGGGGCTGATTCCCACCCGTGCGCTTCCCACGCGCGCGATTGACGAGATCGCGCTGCTCAGCGATGTCGGGGCGATCGGCGCGGCGCTCATGGCGATCGGCCATCCTCTGGCGCGCGCCGTGGCCGAGGAGGCACGCCGCGAGCGGCCCGATCTGTTCACGCTCGAGCAGGCGGTGCTCCGTGCGTGGGCCGATCGCGCCGCGTCCATGGCGCGCCACGGCGACCATGCCCTGCGCCATTATGTCGAGCGCACGATCGACCTGCAGAACGCCTGGGCCGCCCGCCTGCTGGCACAGCAACACGGCGATGCGGAGCCGGATACGCTGTTCGTTCCGGGAGGCACGGTGATCACGGTGGGCGACCTCCGCGCCGCGGCCAATGCCGGAGCGCTCGAGCCCCTCCGCGAGCAGCTCGCGCCACGGGTCCGCGGCACGCCGCTGGAAGCGCCGCTGGCATCCGACGCGCGCGCTGCGGACGAGCCCGCGCTCGCGGCGCTGATCGCCGAGTACCGCGGCATCGCCCGGCGCAATCCGCTGGGCCTTGCCCCCGTCCTGCTCTACGTCATGCGTCTCCGCGCCGAGCACCGCGCCCTGCTGCGAATCCTCTGGGAGCTGGCGCTCGGCGTGCCGCCGCACGCCCGCGCGCAGCATCTGGAGGCCGCCGCATGACCTCCCGCGTGCGCGCCATTGCCACGCCGGCCCTCGCTGCCGGCCTGCGGCTCGCCGGGCTGCCCGTCGACGACGCCGCGAACGCCGCCACGGCTGCCGAGCGCGCGAGCGCGCTGGCCGGCGATCCCGAACTTGGCATCCTGCTCATCGAACAGCCGTTGTTCGACGCCTTTCCGGCCGCGCTCCGGCGCGACCTCGAGAACCGCGCGCTGCCCATCGTGGTGCCGGTGCCGGCCGCGGCCTGGGGCACGGCCCGCGACCGCGCCGAGTCGTACATCCTCGAGCTTCTGCGGCGCGCCATCGGCTACCGGGTGCGCCTCCAATGAGCGCGCGCGTCACCCGCGTCGCCGGCGCCCTCGTCGCAGCCCGCCCGTGCGCGCCCGCGTTATATGAACTTGCATATGTCGGCGAGCACCGGCTGCTGGCCGAGGTCGTGCGCCTCGAGGGCGACCGGGCCACGCTCCAGGTGTACGAGGAGACCACGGGCCTCCGGCTCGGCGCCCCGGTGGACTTCTCCGGCACCACGCTCACGGCCCAGCTCGGCCCCGGCCTCCTCGGCGCCGTCCTGGACGGCGTCGGCCGGCCCCTCGCGCGTGTGGCCGAAGCCACGGGCGACTTCATCGCGCCCGGCACGGCGGCCGATACGCTCGACCCCGGCGATCTGTGGGCGTTCACGCCGGCGGTCGAAGCGGGCGCGCTCGTCGAGCCGGGCGATGTGCTCGGCACAGTGCCCGAGCGCCTCGGGTTCACGCACCGGATCCTCGCCCCCCCCGGCGTTCGCGGGCGGATCGCGTCCATCGAGCGCGGCTCATTCCACGTCGGCGACGATATCGGCCGCCTGGACGACGGCACCCCCCTGCGCCTCGCCCATCGCTGGCCGGTGCGCGTCGCGCGTCCCGTCGCCGAGCGGCTGGGATACGAGCGCCCGTTCGTGACCGGACAGCGGGTGTTCGACCTGTTCTTCCCGATCGCCGAGGGCGGAAACGCCGCCGTGCCGGGCGGGTTCGGCACCGGCAAGACGATCATCGAGCAGTCGCTGGCCAAGCACGCCGACGCCGACATCATCGTGTACGTGGGATGCGGCGAGCGCGGCAACGAGATGACCGACGTGCTCACCGAATTCCCAGCGCTCGTGGATCCGCGCACGGGACGGGCCCTTATGGAGCGCGCCGTGCTCGTGGCCAACACGTCGAACATGCCGGTGGCGGCGCGGGAGGCGAGCATCTATTTCGGCGTCACGATCGCGGAATACTTTCGCGATCAGGGGTGCCGCGTGGCCCTGATGATCGACAGCACGTCGCGCTGGGCCGAGGCGCTGCGCGAAATGGCGGCTCGTCTCCAGGAGATGCCGGGCGAGGAGGGATACCCCACCTATCTCGCGAGCCGGCTCGGCCAGTTCTTCGAGCGCGCGGGGCGTGCGCGCGCCGCGGGGCGCCCCGAGCGCACGGGAGCCGTCACGATCATCGGCGCCGTGTCGCCGCCGGGCGGCGACATTTCCGAACCGGTGACGCAGGCCTCACCGCGCGTGGCGGGCGCGATGTGGGCGCTGGACCCGTCGCTCGCGCACCAGCGGCACTTCCCCGCCGTCGATTGGGAAACGAGTTACTCGCTCTACGTGGACCGGATCGCGGCCTGGTTCGCCGAGCAGGGCGGCGCGCACTGGGCCGACGTGCGCGTGGGGCTCATGAACCTGCTCCAGCACGAGCGCGAGCTGCGCGACATCGCGAGTCTCGTGGGCCCGGACGCGCTCGAGGACGCCGACCGCCTCACGATGGAGTGCGCGGCGATCGTGCGCGAGGTGATCCTGCGACAGAACGCGTTTCACGAGCATGACGCGAAGTCGGGCGTGGGCAAGACGTACGCGCTGGCCGCGTCGGCGCTCGAAGCACATCGCGCGGGCACGGCCGCCCTGCAGGCGGGGACGCCGTTCGCGAAGCTGGACCTGGCGCCGGTGCGCCGCACGCTCGCCGCCCTGCGCGACTGCCCGGAAGATGAGGTGAACGCGCACGCGGCGAGCGCGATGAACGCGGCCAAGGAGCTGGCGCCACGGCACGGGCCAGCGGCCGCAACACGAGCCACCCCATGACCCTCGCGCCCGAACGCAGCTATCGGGGCGCCGCTGCGGCGGCCGGTCCCCTGCTCTTTCTCGAGCGCACGCGGCAGGTGGCGCTCGGCGAGTGGGTGCGCGTGCGCGTCGCGGGGCAGCCCGATCGGCGTGGCCAGGTGATCGACGCCGGCGATCGGATCACGACCATCCAACTGCTGGACAGCACCGTTGGGCTCGCGCCCGATCGGGCGGACGTGGTGCTCACCGGCGACGTCGCGACGACCGTCGTGGGGCGCGAGCTGCTCGGCCGCGCGTTCGACGGGCACGGCGCGCCGGTGGACGGGCTGCCGGCGCCGGTCGGCGACGCCGTGCGCCCGATCAACGGAGCGCCCATCAACCCGATGCGGCGCGCGCGGCCGCAGGACTTCATCGAGACGGGCATCAGCGCCATCGACGCGATGAACACCCTGGTGCGCGGCCAGAAGCTGCCGGTGTTCGGGGGCCCGGGACTGCCGGCGCTGGAACTGGCCGCGCGCATCGTCGAGTGGGCGCGGGCGCCGCGCGGCGAGCCGTTCGCCGTCGTCTTTGCCGGCGTCGGTATTACGGGACGCGAAACACGCGAGTTCCTGGACCGGGTGCGGGCCAGCGGCGCCATGCCGCGCACCGTGCTCTATCTCAACGAAGCCGCGCACCCGGCGGTGGAGCGCATCCTCGCGCCGCGCCTCGCGCTCACCGCCGCGGAATTCCTCGCCTTCGACTGCGGCATCCACGTGCTCGTGGTGATCGCCGACATGACGCACTACTGCGAGGCGCTGCGGGAGATCGCGACGGCGCGCGAAGAGATTCCGGGACGGCGCGGGTACCCCGGCTACATGTACACCGACCTCGCCACGATCTACGAGCGCGCGGGGATCATCGCCGGGAAGCCGGGATCGATCACGCAGATCCCGATCGTCACCATGCCCGACGACGACCTCACGCACCCCATTCCCGATCTCACCGGGTACATCACCGAAGGCCAGCTCGTGCTGTCGCGCGAGTTGCACCGCGCGGGCGTCGCGCCGCCGATCGACGTCCTCCCCTCGCTCTCGCGACTCATGAACGCCGGCATCGGCCGCGACCGCACGCGCCCCGAGCACCGGGAGTGGAGCGACCAGCTCTACGCGTCGTACGCGCGCGGCCGCGAGGCGCGCACGATGGCGGCCATCGTCGGCGAGTCGGGACTCCCCGACGCCGACCGTCGCGCGCTCGGCTTCGCGGACCGGTTCGAGCGCGAGTTCGTGGGCCAGCCCGACGGGCGCCGCGCGATCGACGACACCTTTGAACGCGGTTGGCGGCTGCTCGAGGCGCTCCCGCGCGACGACCTGGTGCGCATGAGTGACGCGGTAATCGCCGCGCGACGCGCCATCGTCGCGCAGCGCGCGCCGGCGGACGCGTCCGGGGGCGACCGGCCGCCCGGCGGCGCGCCGTGAGCGCCCGCGACCGGCTCGCGCCCACGCGCGCGAGCCTGCTCTCCGCTCGCCGGCGGCTTGCGCGTGTGCTCAAGGGCGCGTCGCTCACGCGTCGCAAGCGCGAAGCGCTGGTCGCCGAGCTGTTCAAGCTGGCGCGGCCGGCGGTGGACGTGCGACAGCAGCTTGCCGACCGCGCGACCGAGGCGGCCGAGCCGCTGGCCGAGGCGCTCGCGCTGCATGGGATTGCGGGCGTGTCGGCGATGGCATGGCCGCCGGGCGAGCCGCGCGTCGAGGTGCGGCCGGCGCAGGTCTGGGGACTGGCCGTGAGCGAGGTCACCGAGCGCCCGCGGCTGCAGCGCACCCTGGACGCGCGCGGCCTGGCGCCGGGCGACGTGGGCGTGGCGGTGGCGGAGGCCGCGCGCCGCTACGAGGAGTTCGCGGAACTGCTC
>DASTWP010000081.1:0-8992 GCA_035765835.1 Solirubrobacteraceae bacterium | reverse complement strand
TCCACCGGCGTCATGGTGCCGGTCACCCGGCCGGACACCGACGCGCTCGTCCTCGTCGACGCGACGTCCGGCGCCGGCGGACTGCCGGTCGACGTCACCCAGGCCGACGCCTACTACTTCGCGCCGCAGAAGAGCTTCGCCGCCGACGGCGGGCTGTGGCTCGCGTTGCTGAGCCCCGCAGCGCAGGAGCGGATCGCCGAGACCGCCGCGAGCGACCGCTGGATCCCCGAGTTCCTCTCGCTCGCGACCGCGCTCGAGAACTCGCTCAAGGACCAGACCTACAACACGCCCGCGCTGGCGACGCTGATCCTGCTCGCCGACCAGGTCGACTGGATGCTCGCCGGCGGCGGCCTCGACTTCTGCGTGCGGCGAACCACCCAGTCCTCGCAGCACCTCTACACGTGGGCGGAGGCCTCGCAGATCGCCACGCCGTTCGTCGCCGACCCCGCGAAGCGCTCGCTCGTCGTCGGGACGGTGGACTTCGCCGAGGGGGTCGACGCCGCCGCGATCGCCGCGACGCTGCGCGCCAACGGCATCGTCGACGTCGAGCCCTACCGCAAGCTCGGCCGCAACCAGCTGCGGGTCGGCATGTTCCCGGCGATCGACCCCGCCGACGTGCAGGCGCTGACCGCCTGCATCGACTGGGTGGCGGAGCGGCTGTGAAGGTCCTCGTCGCGGAGAAGATCGGCGAGCCCGGCGTCGCGCTGCTGCGCCAGCACTTCGAGGTCGACGAGGGCGACCACCTCGACCGCATCGCCGACTACGACGGCATCCTCATCCGCTCGGCCACCAAGATGACGGCCGACGTCATCGCGAAGGCGACGAACCTGAAGGCGATCGGCCGCGCCGGCGTCGGCGTCGACAACGTCGACGTGCCCGCCGCGACGAAGCGCGGCATCGTCGTCGCGAACGCGCCGCAGTCGAACGTCGTCACCGCCGCCGAGCACACGCTGGCGCTGCTGCTCGCGCTCGCGCGCAACATCCCGCAGGCGCACCAGAGCCTGCACGAGGGCCGCTGGGACCGCTCGAGGTTCTCCGGCGTCGAGCTGATGGACAAGACGCTCGGCATCCTCGGCTTCGGCCGCATCGGCCAGCTCGTCGCCGCGCGCGCGAAGGCCTTCGGCATGCGCGTCGTCGCCTATGACCCGTTCGTCGGCGCCGAGCGCTACCGCGACCTCGGTGTCGAGAAGGCCGACGCGCCCGACGACGTCTACGCGCAGGCCGACTTCCTGACGCTGCACCTGCCGAAGACGCCCGAGACCGAGGGATGGCTGAACGCCGAGGCACTCGCGAAATGCAAGGACGGCGTGCGCGTGCTGAACGTCGCGCGCGGGCCGCTGATCGTCGACGAGGACCTCCAGGCCGCCCTCGACTCGGGCAAGGTCGGCGGCGCGGCGATCGACGTCTTTCGCTCCGAGCCGGTCACCGAGCACCCGCTGTTCGCCTACCCGAACGTGATCGTGACGCCGCACCTCGGCGCCTCGACGGCGGAGGCGACCGACCGCGCAGGCTTCCAGGCCGCCGAGCAGGTCGTCGCCGCGCTGACCGGCGGCGTGGTCTCGAGCGCGGTCAACGTGCCCGCCGTCGCCGCCGAGGACATGGAGGTGCTCGGCCCGTTCCTGCCGCTGTGCCGCAAGCTCGGCCGGCTCGCGGTCGCGCTCTCGGCGGGGTCGTCGATCGACCGCGTGGAGGTCGAGTTGCTCGGCCGCATCGCGGAGCGCGACACGCGCCCGCTGGCGGTCGAGGTGCTGCTCGGCGCGCTGAGCGGCCACACCGAAGAGGACCTCAACAGCGTCAACGCGCCGGCGATCGCCGAGGAGCGCGGGATCGAGGTCGTCGAGTCCAAGCGCACGAGCGCGCGTGACTTCACCGACCTCGTGCGCGTCAGCGTCGTCGCGGGCGCGGAGAGCCGGCGCGTCGTCGGCACGACGCTCGGGCGCCTCAACCGCGCGCATCTGCTCGAGGCCTGGGGCCAGCGCTTCAACGTCCAGCTCGAGGACAACCTCGCGATCTTCCGCTACTCCGACGTTCCGGGGATGATCGGCCGCGTCGGCACGTTCTTCGGCGAAGCCGGCCTGAACATCGGCGCCGCCGCGGTCGGGCACCACCCCGACGGCAACGGCGACGACGGGCTTGCGGTGATGGTCGTCACGACCGACCAGGCCGTGCCCGCCGACCTCGTCGAGCGGATCGTGGCCTCCGACGGCTTCGTGGACGGCCGCGGCGTAGCGCTCTCCTGACCGCTGCGGTGCGTCTGGCCGGGGGCTTTGCTCCACTCCGGCAGAACCGTGCGCCGGCCCGTCCAACTCCGCCTCGTGCTCGCGTACGCTGCGCGCCGGGTTCCACCTGAGGAGGAGAGGGATATGGAGAGCGGATCTCTGGCGGCGGACGCCGCGATCGGCGGCGGCGCTGCCGCCGGCCCGCCGACCGACGACTACCGGCCCGGCCACAAGGGGCTGAAGAGCGGCGCGATCGGCTACGTCTCGAACGTCGTCATCGGCGTGGCGTCGGTGGCGCCGGCCTACAGCCTGGCGGCCACGCTCGGCTTCATCGTCGCGGTCCAGGGCGTGGGGCTCTCGGCCCCGGCGGTGCTGCTGGTCTCGTTCCTGCCGATGTTCTGCATCTCGTTCGCCTACAACTACATGAACCGCGCCGACCCGGACTGCGGCACGTCGTTCGCGTGGGTCACGCGCGCGATGGGCCCGCAGCTCGGCTGGGTGACGGGCTGGGCGATCGTGGCGGCGGACATCATCGTGATGGCGAGCCTCGCGCAGATCGCCGGCATCTACACGTTCCTGCTGTTCGGCTGGCACAGCGCGGCGAACGCGACGTGGGCCGTGACGATCGCGGGCGTCGTGTGGATCGGGCTGATGACGTGGATCTGCGTCATCGGGATCGAGCTCAACGCGCGCACGCAGCGCTGGCTGTTGACCGCTGAGGTCGTGATCCTTGCGATCTTCGCCGTGACGGCGCTTTCGAAGGGCGGCCCCGCCACGCCGAGCATCAACTGGATCAACCCGTTCCACATCAGCTCGTTCGGCGCGCTCGCCGACGGCGTGCTGCTCGGCCTCTTCATCTACTGGGGCTGGGACAGCGGCGTCGCCGTCAACGAGGAGTCCGAGAACGCCTCGACGGGCCCGGGCCGCGCGGCGGTGGTCTCGACGCTGATCCTGCTGTTCGTCTACGTGATCGTCTCGTTCGCGGCGCAGGACGTCGGCGGCGCGAAGTTCCTGACCGACCACTCCGACGACGTCCTGAGCGCGCTCGGCGGCAAGGTCTTCGGATCGCCGCTCGACAAGCTGCTGATCCTCGCGGTGCTGACATCGTCCGCCGCCTCGACGCAGACGACGATCCTGCCGACCGCGCGCACGACGCTGTCGATGGCGCGCTGGCGCTCGATCCCGGAGGTCTTCGGCCGCGTGCATCCGCGCTGGCGCACGCCGGTGGTCTCGACGGTCGCGATGGGCGCGGTCTCGGCCGTCTGGTACATCCTCGTCAACCAGCTCAGCCAGAACGTGCTCGGCGACTCGGTCTCCGCGCTCGGGTTCCAGATCGCCTTCTACTACGGGCTGACCGGCCTGGCCTGCGTCGTCTACTACCGGCGGGCGCTGCTGCGCAGCGCGAAGAACTTCTTCTTCGTGGGCGTGCTGCCGCTGCTGGGCTTCGCGACCCTGACGGCCGTGTTCGTCAAGGCGTTCCACGACTACAGCCAGAAGGGCTTCAACTACTCAAAGCCGATCTGGGGGATCGAGGTGCCGATCTTCATCGGCATCGGGACGCTGCTGCTCGGCGGCGTGCTGATGCTCGGCGCCTGGGTCGTGCACCGCGGGTTCTTCCGGCTGCGGCCGGAGGTCGCTGCGGCGAACGCGCTGGAGCTGCCGCCCGCGGAGACGGCGCTCGCCATGGAATAGGGTGGCGGCGCCGATGCGCGCCGTCGTCTTGACAGGTCACGGCGGGCCGGGCGCCCTGCAGGTGCAGGAGCGCCCGTCGCCCGCGTGCGGGGCCGGGCAGGTCCGGATCGCCGTGGCGGCGGCCGGCGTGAACTTCGCCGACCTCATGGCGACGCAGGGGCTGTACCCGGACGCGCCGAAGACGCCGTGCGTCGTCGGCTACGAGGTCGCGGGCACGGTGATCGACCGCGGCGACGGGGTGCAGGCGCTGCACGACGGCCAGCGCGTGATCGCCGCGACGCGCTTCGGCGGCTACGCGGAGGAGGTCGTCGTGCCCGCCGGCGACGCGTTCGCGCTCCCGGACGGGATGAGCTTCGAGCAGGGCGCCGCGCTGCCGGTCAACTACGGCACCGCCTACGCCGGGCTGGTCCGCTACGGCGCGCTGCGCGAGGGCGAGCGCGTCCTGATCCACGCCGCCGCCGGTGGCGTCGGCATCGCGGCCACGCAGATCGCGCGCCACCACGGCGCCGAGGTGTGGGGGACGGCGTCGGCCTCCAAGCACGAGGCGATCCGCGGCTTCGGCGTCGAGCACCCGATCGACTACCGCCAGGCCGGCTGGCAGCGCGGCCTGCCGAAGTTCGACGTGGTCATGGACGCGATCGGCGGCCGCAGCTTCCGCATCTCCTACGACCTGCTGCGCGCCGGCGGGCGCCTCGTCGCGTTCGGCGCCTCCTCGGTGGTCTCAGGCGAGAAGCGCAACCTCGTGCAGGCGGGCCGCGCCGCGCTGTCGATGCCGCGCTTCAACATGATCAAGCAGATGTCCGCCTCGAAGGCCGTCATCGGCCTGAACCTCCTGACGCTGTGGGACGAGCTCGGCACGCTCGCGCCCTTCATCGCGCCCGTCCAGGAGATGCTCGCGGCCGGCGCGATCGCGCCCGTCGTCTCCGACGCGATCCCGTTCGAGCGCGCCGCCGACGCCCACCGCATCCTCAGCGAGCGCCGCAACGTCGGCAAGGTCGTGCTCGTCCCTTAGACGGCCTGGCGGCAGCGCCGCCACAGCGTCCCGCAGGCCGTGACCGGCCACGCGAGCCTCGGCCACGCGGATCCCCTCACCCGATGCTCACCGCAGGCGCGCCTCCTCGAGATCGAGGTCGCGCTGGATCTCGCGCAGGACGTCGACGCGCAGCTCGCCGCGGTCGCGCATGTCGAGGAGGGTGGAGCGCTCGACCGCGATCAGGTCGCGGCGCAGGTCGCCGTATCGGCGCAGGCGGTCGTCGCGCGGCGGGCGCCCGTCGCCCTCGGCGCCGAGCACTGCCTGGCAGGCGCGGAAGCGGGCGCGGTAGAGATCGCGCAGCCGGCGCAGCTGCTCCTCGTCGACGCCCTCGTCCTCGAGCTCGTCGAGGCGGTCGAGCGCGGCCTGCGACGCCTCGAGGCGAGCGATCGCCTCGTCAGGCGACCACGGGCGCTCGCCCTGAAGCCCGAGCGCGCGCAACAGCAGCGGCAGCGTCAGCCCCTGGCCGACGAGCGTCACCAGGATCACGACGAACGTGGCGAACACGATCTGCGAGCGCGCGCCCACGGCCAGCGGGATCGACAGCGCGGCGGCGAGCGAGATCGCGCCGCGCATCCCGCTCCAGCCGACGACCAGCCGTTCGCGCAGCGACATGTCGCCGACCCCGGCGGGCGCCAGGGCCGCGAGCATCCGCACGCCGATCACGACGCCGCTCAGGATCACCCCCCGCACGATCGCCTGCCCGGTGGTCACCCCGGCGAGGTCCGAGCCGATCCCGTGGAACTGCAGCCCGAGCAGCACGAAGAGCATCGCGTTGAGGCCGAACAGGAGCACCTGCCAGAAGGACTCGCCACTCAGGCGCGCGTCGGCCTCGAAGGCGGTGTGCGAGTGCCAGCCGAAGTACAGGCCGCCGACGACGGCGGCCAGCACGCCGGAGACCGTCGCCTTCTCAGCCGCGATGTAGGCGCCGTAGGCGAAGCCGACCGTGAGGAAGATCGACAGCGTCACGTCCTGCATCCGGCGGATGACCTGCACCTCGATCCAGCCCGCGACCAGGCCGATCGCGATGCCGCCCGCCGCGGTGCCGAGGAAGCTCAGGACCGCATGGCCGGCGCCGAACGAGCCCGTGACCGCCGCGGTCACCGCGACGCGGTAGGCGACGAGCGCGGTGCCGTCGTTGATCATCGCCTCGCCCTCGACGAGCAGGCCGACCCGCCGGGGCACGCCGAGGCGGTCGAACGTGGCCATCGCGGCGACGGGATCGGTCGGCGCGACGATCGCGCCGAGCACGAACGCCGCCTGCCAGCTCAACCCCGGCACGATGGCGTGCGCGACGACGGCGACGATGCCCATCGTCAGCAGCACGAGCCCGACCGAGAGGAAGCCCAGGCCGCGCAGCTCGGCCCGCAGCTCCTGCGGCGAGGCGTAGAAGCCGCCGGCGTGCAGCAGGGGCGGCAGGAACACGAAGAAGACGGTGTCGGGCGCGATGCGCACGCTCGGGAGGCCCGGGATGAGGCTCAGAGCGAGGCCGCCGAGCACGAGCACGATCGGGTAGGGGATGCGCACGACGTCGGCCGCGCGCACCAGCACCGCGGCGGCCAGCAGCAGGGCGATCAGGAACTCGAAGTGGCTCAGGGCCGGCCGAGTCTACGATCCGGCCATGCCCGCCTCCGGCCGCCTCGCCGCGCCGCTCGACGACGACGACCATGTCGCCGGCGATCGTTCGGCGCCGCTGCAGCTCGTCATGTACGGCGACTTCCAGTGCCCCTACTGCACCGCCGCCCAGCCGATCCTCGCGCGCGTGCGCGACCGCCTCGGCGAGCGGCTGCTCTTCGCCTTCCGCCACTTCCCGCTGAGCGAGATCCACCCCGACGCAGAGCGCGCCGCCGAGGTGGCCGAGGCGGCCGCGGCCCAGGGCGCGTTCTGGGAGATGCACGACGCGCTCTACCGCCTGCGCGGCGAGCTCGGCGAGCGCGACGTGCTCGGGGCCGCGCGCAAGCTGGGCCTCGACGCGCGACGCATCGAGGCCGAGCTGCGCGACGGCGTGCATGCCGCGCGCGTGCAGCGGGACCTCGAGAGCGGCAGGGGCAGCGGCGTGCACGGCACGCCCGGCTTCTTCGCGAACGGCGCGCAGCTCGACGGCGCCTTCGACGCGCGCTCGCTGATCGAGGCGCTCGAGCGCAGCGCGGGCTGAGCGCTGCGCTGCGCGGCTTGCGGCCCGCGGCGCCGAGCGGCTACTCTGCCCGGAGCATGTCGTCCCGGCTGCTCGACCTCCGACTTCTCCTCCTCCCCCCTCGGGGGGAATAGCGCGTGGCGGCCGCTGAGCCGCAAACCCAGCACCGAGAAGCCGCAGGACAGCCCGACAGGAGAACGACATGCAGCACGAAGCCGACCGAGTACTGATCTTCGACACGACGCTGCGCGACGGCGAGCAGTCGCCGGGCATCTCGCTCAACACGACCGAGAAGCTCGAGATCGCCCACCAGCTCGCGCGCCTCGGCGTCGACGTCATCGAGGCCGGCTTCCCGATCGCCTCGCCGGGCGACTTCGAGGCCGTGCAGGCGATCGCCCGCGAGGTCGACGGCCCCGTCATCGCGGGGCTGGCGCGCGCCAACCCGGCTGACGTCGAGCGTGCGTGGGAGGCGGTCAAGGACGCCGCGCGCCCGCGCGTGCACACGTTCGTCTCGACGTCCGACATCCACATCGTCCACCAGCTCCAGGCCACACGCGAGGACGTCAAGGGGCTGGCGCGAGCGTCGGTCGCGCAGGCGCGCGAGGTCTGCGAGGACGTCGAGTTCTCGCCGATGGACGCCACGCGCGCCGACGTCGAGTTCACCGCCGAGGTGATCCAGATCGCGCTCGACGAGGGCGCCACGACGATCAACATCCCCGACACCGTCGGCTACGCGATGCCGCAGGAGTACGCGGCGTTCCTCGCGCGCCTGTACGAGCTCGTGCCCGACCTGCGCGGCGCGGTGCTGTCCGTGCACTGCCACGACGACCTCGGGCTGGCCGTCGCGAACTCGTTCGCGGGCGTGCTTGCGGGGGCGCGGCAGGTCGAGTGCGCGATCAACGGCATCGGCGAGCGCGCGGGCAACGCCTCGCTCGAGGAGATCGTGATGCTGCTGCACACGCGCTCCGAGGACGTCGGCCTGCGCACTGCCGCGGTGACGAACGAGCTCGCGCGCACGAGCCGCCTCGTCTCGCGGCTGACGGGCTATCCGGTGCAGCCGAACAAGGCGGTCGTCGGGCGCAACGCGTTCGCGCACGAGTCCGGCATCCATCAGGACGGCGTGCTGAAGGAGCGCTCGACCTACGAGATCATGGACGCGCGCACGGTCGGGCTCGACGCCAACCAGATCGTGCTCGGCAAGCACTCCGGCCGGCACGCGCTGCGCCAGGCGCTCGAGGAGCTCGGCTTCGCGATCGACGGGCAGGCGCTGAACACCGCGTTCAAGCGCTTCAAGGAGATCGCGGACAAGAAGAAGCAGGTCACGGCGATGGACCTCGAGGCGCTCGTGACCGACGAGCTGCGCGGCGAGCTGCCCGGCTACACGCTCCAGTGGTTCGACGTCGAGGCGTCCTCGCGCCGCCCGCCGCACGCGACGGTGTCGGTGCGCTCGCCGGAGGGCGAGGAGCTGACCGGCTCGTTCACCGGCGACGGCCCGGTCGACGCGATCTTCCGTGCGATCAACGCCGCGACGGGGGTCGACGCGCGCCTGCGCGAGTTCCGCGTCGACGCGGTCACGGGCGGCGAGGACGCGCTCGGAGAGACCTCCGTCGTCGTCGAGCTCGAGGGCATCTCGGCGGCGGGCCAGGGCGTCGCGACGGACATCCTCGAGGCTGCGGGCATCGCCTACGTGCGCGCGCTCACCGCCGCGACGCGCAAGGTCGCCGCAGTCGCCGCGGAGCCGGCGCCGGACGCGCCGCGCGAGCAGCTCGTCACGCCGTAGGAACGGCCCTCGGGGGCCCGCCTCCGGCCCTCACGTGAGGGCCTCCGGCACCCCTAGCTCGGTCCCTTGGCGGTGGCCCTCGGCGAGGGCTGCCGCCGCCGGGCCGTAGGCCATCAGGTTCGCGCCCATGGCCGCGG
>DASTWP010000080.1:0-4365 GCA_035765835.1 Solirubrobacteraceae bacterium | reverse complement strand
GATGGTGCTCACGCGCCGCCGGCACTTCCGGCATTGATCGTGACGATCGAGCGCTACGGCTCGGGGGCGCCGTGGGAGCCGATCGCCGGCTACAGCCGCGTCGTGCGCGCCGGCGACCACGTGCACGTCGCGGGCTGCACGGCGGTCCTCGAGGACGGCGCGATCGCGGCGCCCGGCGACGCCTACGAGCAGGCGCGCCAGGCGCTCGCAAACGTGCGCGCGGCGCTCGAGCAGGCGGGCGCGCGGATGCAGGACGTCGTGCGCACGCGCATGTACGTGACGGACGTCTCGCGCTGGGAGGAGGTCGCCCGTGCCCACGGCGAGGCCTTCGGCGAGGCCCGGCCGGCGAGCGCGCTGGTCGGCGTCGTGGCGCTGATCGACCCGCGGATGCTGGTCGAGATCGAAGCCGACGCGTACTCGCCGCGCGGCTGATTGCCGCTCGCTGCAGGGGCTTCGCGCTCCGTCCGGCGCGGACGGCACCATGCCGCCTCCCGTGTCCAGCGCCGTCGCCCCATCACGCCCGCAGACCCTCCGGGCGTGGCAGGAGCGCGCGCTCGTGGCGATGCGCGCATGGTCCGGCGGGCCCTTCCTGCTGAGCGCGGCACCCGGCGCGGGCAAGACGCGGCCGGCGCTCGTGCTCGCGCGCGAGCTGTTGCGGGCGGGCGCGGTGCGGCGCGTTGCCGTCGTGTGCCCGACGGCGCCGCTGACGCGCCAGTGGGCGGCCGCCGCGGCGCGGCTCGGCGTTCACCTGGCGCCGGACGCGAGCGAGCTGCGGCCGCCGGGTGGCTTCCAGGGCGTGGCGGTGACGTATGCCCGCGTCGCCGCCTCGGCGGCGCGCTGGGAGCGCCAGTGCACCGCCGCGACGCTCGTGATCGCCGACGAGGCGCACCATCTCGGCGACGAGCTCGCATGGGGCGAGGGGTTCGCCCGCGCGTTCGCCGCGACCGACCGGCGGCTGCTGCTGTCCGGCACGCCGTTCCGCTCCGACGCGCTGCCGATCCCCGGCGTGCGCTACGAGGACGGCGTCGCGGCGCCGGACGTCTCCTACACCTACGCGGACGCGGTGCGAGACGGCATCTGCCGCCCGGTGACGTTCATCCCTTACGACGGCGTGCTCCAGTGGCGCTCGGGCGAGGACGTCGTCGAGGCCTCGTTCGCCGATGCCCTGGTCGGCCGCGAGGCCTCGCGCCGCTACCGCACGGCGATCTCGGTCGAGCTCGAGGACGGCCTGCCGCGGATCCTCGCCGCGGCGCACGAGCGCCTCGAGGGGCTGCGCGCCGGCGGGCACCGCGACGCGGGCGGCCTGGTCGTCGCCGCCGACGGCGAGCACGCGCGCGCGATCGCCAAGGTGCTGCGCGCCGTGACGGGACAGGCGCCGACCGTCGTGCTGCACACCGAGGCGCGCGCGGCGCAGAAGCTGGTGGCGTTCACGAAGTCGCGCGACCGCTGGCTGGTCGCGGTGAACATGGTCAGCGAGGGCGTCGACATCCCGCGCCTGCGCGTCGGTGTCTACGCGACCGCCGCCAAGACGCCGCTGGTCTTCCGCCAGATCGTCGGGCGCTTCGTGCGCACGATCCCGGGGCGGCCGCTGGAGACGAGCTGGGTCTACCTGCCCGCCGACCCGGTGCTGCGCGCGCACGCCACGGACGTCGAGCGCGAGCTGCGCCACGTCCTGCGCCCGCCGGGCGAGGCGGGGGAGGGGCTCGACGACCTTCCCGACCGCCTCGAGTCCGAGCGCACCGAGGCGCCGGAGTTCGTGCCGGTCGCGGCCGACGTCTCGCTCGCCCCTCAGCTGGCGCTGTTCGGGCCGGCGGGCGGGGCGCCTGTGCCGGCGCCCGTCGCGGCGTTCCCGCCTGCGGCCGAGGCGGAGCCCGAGCCCGGCGAGGACGCGCTACCCGCCTTCGAGCGGCGCGCGCTGCTGCGCGACAAGCGCCACCGCCTCGTCTCCGACCTGCGCCGCCGCGACGGCCGCACGCACGCCGAGATCAACTCGTGGCTGAACCGCGCCTGCGGCATCCGCCGCGTCGAAGACGCCTCGATCGATCAGCTCGAGCGCTCGATCGACCTGCTGCTGGGCGCGCTTACGAGCCGTCGCTGAGATCGTCTGCCGGCGGCTCCGGCCTTGCGGGCGGGGCAGGCCCGGCCGCCGCGACCACCCGCGGCTCGTCCTCGTCGCGCGGCTTGCGGAAGACGAACCACCAGAGCGCGAAGCAGACCCCGTAGCCCGCCGCCAGCACGAGCATGAAGAACACCATCGCGGCGGGCCCGTCGAAGAAGTTCTTGGCTGCGATCAGCACGCGTACATCATGGCGCATGCCAGTGCCCCCGGACGGACTCGAACCGTCATCGCGCGGCTTAAAAGGCCGGTGCGTTAACCAGTTACGCCACGGGGGCCCCCTCATCATCGCAATCGGGCGCGGCCGTAGACTCCAGGGCCCCGCCCCCATGGTGTAGCGGTCAGCACGCCAGCCTTTCACGCTGGTAGCGGGGGTTCGATTCCCCCTGGGGGTACTAGTAGTCAGCCCGCCGGCTCGGCTCAGTCGTCCGGCCAGCGCCCGTGCAGGTCGAAGTAGGCGCGCGCGGCGTCCTCCTCGTCGCGGGAGCTGTCGCCGCGGGCGGCGATCCACACGAGCGCGAGCAGCGAGAGCGCGCCTCCGACGATCGCGATCAGGCTGATGACGTTGCTGGCCATGGCCGTGCTTCTCAGATCGAGCGGGTCAGCCCGCCGTCGACCAGCAAGGCTACGCCGGTGATGTAGCTCGCGCGCTCCGAGCACAGGAACGCCGCGGCGGCGGCCATCTCCTCGGGCTCGCCGAGCCGGGCCGCCGGGATCTCCTGCGCGGCCGCGGCCTCGGCCGCCTCACGCGAGCCGGCCATCGAGAGGATCCGGTCGGTCGCGATCCGCCCCGGCAGGACGCTGTTGAGCGTCACGCCGTCGCCGGCCACGTCGCGCGCGATGGTCTTGAACGCGGCGAGCATCGCCGAGCGGTGGCTGTTGGAGAGCATCAGCGCGGCGATCGGCTCGCGCACGCTCGTCGAGACGACGTTCAGCACGCGCCCCCAGCCGCGCGAGCGCATGCCCGGGACCGCCCGCTCGATCAGCGCCATGGGCGCGAGCACGAGGTCGCGGTACGCGGCCTCCCACTGCTCGCGCGCGAAACCGAGCGGGTCCGCGCCGGCGGGCGGTCCGCCCGTGTTGCAGACGAGGATCTCGACGGGCCCGAGCGCGGCCTCGACACCGTCCAGCAGTGCCGGCGCCGCGTCCAGGTCGGCACTGTCGTGCACGAACGGGGTGGCGCCGATCCCGGCGGCCGTCGCCTCGATGCGCTCCTGCGAGCGCGAGCTGACCGCCACGCGCGCGCCCTCGGCCGCGAGCTCGGCTGCGATCGCACGCCCGATCCCCTTCGACGCGCCGGTCACGAGCGCCACGCGCCCGGCGATGCCCAGGTCCACTACCCCGCCTCCGCGGGGACTGCCGGGCGCTCGCGCCGCGCTGCGAGCCGCGCGCACCACAGCGCGAAGAGCCCGATCGCAAAGACCGCGCCGAGCCAGTGCACGCCGGCGACGACGGCGGCCAGCGACGGCAGGCCCGCCAGCGCCGCGCCGGCCAGCACCGGCAGCGGCGGCAGCCGTAGGACGCGCGCCGAGACGAACGCGCACAGCGCCCAGGCCGCCGGGCCGGCAAGCCAGCCCCACGTGTCGAAGAACGAGTGCGGCAGCGCGAGCGCCAGCGCCGCCGAGAGCACGGCCACGCCGAGCGCCTGGGCGGCCGCGGCACGCCAGAGAACGGTCCGGTCCACGCCCCCATTGTCGCGTAGCCTGTCGGCGGGCGGTTAGCTCAGCTGGTCAGAGCGCCTGCCTTACAAGCAGGAGGTCCCCGGTTCGAGCCCGGGACCGCCCACTGGGAGACTACCGATGGAATCGGGGGATTCGGACGAAACGATTCTTCGCGGATCGGCCAATGTCCCTGGGACATGTCCCGAGGAGGTCTCTTGCGTCATACAGGCATCACCCGACCGTGGCTGCTCTCGCGAGCGACTGCTGTGTCACCGCCGAGGAGTGCGGTCACCGGCGCGAATCGTCAAATGTCTGACGGCCATCATGTGGTTCTGATTTAGTTCGCCTTCAGTTCCATCCTGGAGGCTGGTTCAGTGCCTGATCCGAATCGGACGATCTATCCCAATGCTCCGCTGCAACTCGTGGCGTTCCAGTTGCGGTATCCGCCTGCGCCTGCGCTAAACGAGCAGGGACCCCAGCAGCAGCTGTATGAGCGACTCCGGGAATCGTTCCCGATCATCGGCGACGCGCCGTTCGTCAAGGTCGAGGTAAGCGGAGTAGGAGCGAAGCAGAGTTCGTCGGGGATCC
>DASTWP010000079.1:0-4296 GCA_035765835.1 Solirubrobacteraceae bacterium | reverse complement strand
GTCGCCCGCGGTCGCAGGCGTCGTCGCGAGCCGTTCGGCGAGGGCCCGGACGGCGGCGGCGGCCTCCGCGCGGGGCCGCGGCCGGAACTCGTCGATGTCGACACCCGGCGGGCCCGGCTTCGTGCGCCGCGGCAGGTCGGGGACGTCGAGGGCCGCCCACAGGCTCTGCGCGGTGTGCTGGGAGCCCACGAGCACCGTCGTTGCGCCGGCGATCCCTTCGCGTGCTGCTTCGAGGAAGCGATCGGCGTGCGGCTTGACCGTGTACTCGAGCGCGCTGCCGTGCACCTTCACGACGTACGGGATGCCGGTCCCCGCGAGCGCCCGCGAGACGATCAGCGGCCCCATGATCAGGTGGTTGGCGAGCGCCATGTCCGGCCGCGCGCGGGCGATCACGTCGCGGACGGCCTGCACGTTGCGCTCGACGTAACGCTCGATCTCCTCGTCGCTCAGCTCCGGGAACGGCTTCGCGGTCACGCCCTCGTAGCGGTCGGCGACGTAGACCGGCAGCAGCTCGCCGATGTCCGGCCGCCAGGCGGTGACGCGGACCGGTTCGCGCAGCGTCTCGACGTGCGGCCCGCCGTCGCGCCAGGTGCCGACAGCGTCGACGAAGCCGAGCTCCTGCGGGCGGCGCTCCTGGCTCAGCAGGTCGACCTCGTGCCCGCGCCGCGCGAGCGCCGCGACGAGCCGCGCGTTGTAGACGTTCGAGCCCGTGCCGTGCAGCAGGTACCCGTGGAAGACGAGGATCCTCATGCGCGGGCTGCCAACGTCGCAATTATTGCGACGTTCGCAGCCCAGGCCGGGCGGCGGCGGCCGTTGCTAGGGTTCCGGCCATGGCTTCCGGTCAGCGCTACCGCATGCGTACGCCCTCGACGGGCCGCGAGATCTTCCTCGAGGCAGAGCCCGGCAAGGTCTACCGCGACCGCGAGACGGGCGAGCCCTTGGAGGTCGTCGGACAGGCGCTGCCGCTGGCGCCGAGCCCGTCGAGCCTGCCGTGGGCCGTGGAGAACCTGCGCTTCTGCAACTGGTGCGACCAGATGGTGCAGATGGACCTCAACGACTGCCCCGTGTGCGGCCGCCGCATGGCCGCGCTCCCGTCCTGATCCCTCGCTACGCTGCCCCGATGCGCCGGGCACTTCCCGCCGCCGTCACCGTGCTCGCCGCCGCGAGCGGTCTCGGGCTGTCCGCGTGCGGAGGCGGAGGCGGTGTGGCGGACTCGGTCCCCAAGACGACGCCTCCGCTGACCGCGCCGCCGAGCGCGAACGCGCTGGGCAGCGGATCGTCCGGCACCTCGACGACGGGCACGACCGCAACGACGTCGACGACGTCCACGACCCCCACCGGCGGCACCGCGTCAGGCACGCCGTCGACCTCGACCGGCGGGGCGAGCGCGACGCCGAGCACGACGACGCAGCAGAGCACCGGCGGCACCGGAACCGCGACGCCGACGCAGACCACGCAGACGACGCCGCAGAACACGGGCGGCGCCTCCCCCGGCGATTTCAGCCAGTTCTGCCAGGACAATCCTGGCGCCTGCCCCAGCGGCTGAGCGGCGGCGCTCAGCGCGCGGGTGGACGGGCGCCGCCGGCGGGCGCGCTACTTCGAAGGCGTGGTGGTCGTGGTGGTCGGCGTCGTCGTGGTGCTCGTCGGCGCCGGGCTGCCGTTGCTCGGCACCGGGTTCGTGATCAGCGTCGCCGAGTACATCAGCCGCGCCGTGCGGTACAGGCAGTAGTACTGCGCGAGCTGGTTGGGCTGGAGCTGCGCGGTCTGCGACTGCGTGTCGTCGCAGGTGCCGCGGCCGCGGCTGGCGCGCCACGAGGTGTCGCTGCCGAGGTTGACGGCGAGCGCGGGCGCCCAGGTCGTCGTCGTCAGCGCGACGACCCAGCCCTTCTTGACCGGGATCGACTTCTCGAGCGGGAACTGCACCGTCGAGCCGAAGTAGGGCTCAAGCTCCTGCGGCTCACCCTGCGCCACCGCGCGCGAGCGCAGGTGCCGGCGCGGGTTGATGATCGTGATCTGCGCGGAGGCGGGGCCGCCGAGCTTCTGGTCGAAGAACGCCGTCTGCTTCTTGCCGGGCTTGCCGAGCGTGATCGTCCAGGCGACGATGCGCCCGTCGGCGGGGATCGTCATCAGGCCGCGCTTGGTGCCGACCTTCGCCTGATAGCCCGTCGTGCGGCTGACGGCGAAGCACGGGCGCGTCGGGCACGCCGGCGCCGGCTGCGCGCCGTCGGTCTTGCCGACCTCGTACTCGGTCGCCAGAACGGTGGCCGGTACGGCGAGCGCCAGGAGTGCCGCGGCCGTCGAAGCCGCTGGAAGTCGTCTCATCATCGGAGATTGAACACGACGCGTCGGCCGGTAGTTGCGCCACGGCCGGCGTCGCGCCGCACAGGCTAACGCCCCTGGTAGGTGGCCTTTCCGGGCCCCTGCTCGAGGAACGAGCGAACGGCGTGCTTGAGGTCCTCGGTGCCGAACAGGCTGCCGGCGGCCTCGGGGACGATCGCGTCGGCCGCACGCGCGCCGCCCTCGAGCTGCGCGCGCACGATCCGCTTGGTGGCGGCATGGGCGAGCGTCGGCCCGTTCGCGAGCCGCTCGGCGAACCGGCGCGCCTTCGCGTCGAACTCCTCGTCCGGCCAGACGCGGTTGACGACGTTCCAGCGCTCGAGCGTCGCCGCGTCGAAGAGCGCGCCGGTCATCACGAGCTCGCGGGCCCGCGCCGGCCCCGCGCGCTCCGCGAGGCGCTGGGTGCCGCCCATCGCCGGCGTCAGGCCGACGACCGTCTCGACGAGGCCGAACTGCGCCGACTCGGCGGCGAGCAGCAGGTCGCACCCGAGCGAGAGCTCGAACGCCGCGGTCAGGCACAGCGCGTGCGCGGCGAAGACCGTCGGGAAAGGCAGCTCCTCGACCGTGTGGATCAGGCCGAGCAGGTCGGTCCAGAGCTGCGCGCCCTGCTCGACGCTCAGCCCGTCGAAGAGATGCACGTCCACCCCGCCGCTCACGACGCGCCCCTCGGCGCGGATCAGCAGTCCGCGCGGGTGCTCGCGATCCACGTCGCCGATCGCCGCCCGCAGGCCGTCGATCATCGCCTTGTCGAAGAGGTTCAGCGGCGGCGCGTCGAGCGTGATGACGGCCAGCGCCCCGTCGCGCTCGAGCCGGACCGGATCGCCGCTCATGCGTCCCCCCGCAGGGCCGCGCCGGCCTGCGCGATCTCGTCGCGGTCGCCCGGCTGCGGGATCCACGGCAGCCGCAGCGGATCGTCCTCGTAACGCGGGATCACGTGGATGTGGAAGTGGAAGACCGTCTGCCAGGCGGGCGCCCCGCACGCATTCAGGAGGTTCACGCCGTCGGCGGCGAGCGCGTCCTTGGCCCGCTGGGCGAGCCGCTGCGCGGCGGCGGCGCAGGCGCTCAGGTCCTCCGCGTCGATGCTCAGGAGGTCCTGCGTGTGCTCGCGGGGCACGACGAGCGCGTGCCCGTAGGTCGCCGGGTTGATGTCCATGAAGGTGACGGTGCGCTCGTCCTCGGCGACGATCGTCCCCGGCAGCTCGCCGTCGAGGATCTTGCAGAAGATGCAGTCGGGATCGCGCTCGGGCATGGCGCGGAAGACTATTCGCGCGCCGCCAGCTCGGCCCGCGCGAGCGCGATCGCCTCCTCCGGCGTCGAGACCTCGCCCGCGAAGCGCGCCTCCTCGACCGCCTCCAGCAGCTCGCCGATCCGCGGTCCCGGCCGCACGCCCAGCGCGGCGGCGAGCTGGTCGCCGCGCACCAGCGGGGGCGGCGGGCCGGCGGCACGCGCGCCGAGCGCCTCGCCGAGCAGCGCGCGCGCGACCTCGAGGTGGTTGGCGATCGACTCCTCGGCCTTGCGGCCGCGCGTGGCGAGGCGGTCGACGATCGAGAGCAGCGTCACGTCGGCGGCGACCGGGCCGGTCGCGGCGAGATAGCGGTAGACCGCCCGGCGGCTCAGCGGCCGCTCGTGGACGAGGAAGCCCGCGCGCAGGTGGTGGCGCGCGAGCGCGGCGACGTGCGCGCGAAGCCGCTCGCTGGCACGCAGCCGCGTGAGCGCCTCGCGAGCGAGCTCGGCGCCGGCCGCGTCGTGGCCGGGGAAGCCGATGCGTCCCTCGGCGGTCTCGATGCGAGTGGCGGGCTTGGCGGCGTCGTGCAGCAGCGCACCCCAGCGCAGGCCGCCGCCCCTGTCGAGCTCGTCGCCCAGCGGCTCGGCGAGCAGCTCCGTCACGCGCGCGCCGTCGCGGGCGCCGAACAGCGCGGCCGGGTCGCGCTCGAGCGCGATCGCCTGCTCGAGCACCTC